>CALGYL010000184.1 GCA_937934775.1 uncultured Clostridia bacterium | reverse complement strand
CGGAGAGCAAGTTCAAGCTCGCGGCCGCCGGGGTCGAGGGTTTTGAGAAGTCCGCCAGCGTGCTCGGCTCGCAGATTGGCTCCCTTCGGCAGAAGCTTGTAAGCCAGCGCCAGGCGGTCGAGCAGTATCAGCGCGCGTTGGCGGCGGCGGATTCGAAATTGCAGTCTTCTGTGGCGAACCACGGCAAGTTCAGCGCCTCTCTGGAGTCTGCCCGCACGAAGCAGGCCGCGTTGAAGAGCGAAGTGGAAAAGGCCGCCCGACAGGTGGAGCAGTACCGCGCCACGCTTGGCGCGTCCGATTCCGCGACCATCGCCGCGGAATCCAACCTCGAATCGCTGACCGCGGAGTACGCCGGGGCATCGGCAGAAGTCACGAAACTGGAAGGCCAGGTCGTCGCGACCGGGAAGGCCATGCAGAAGGCCGCGGACGACTACACCCAAGCCCGCACGAATCTGAACAACGCCACTGCCGCCGTTCGGGAAACGAATGCTGAAATGAGCAAGCTGTCGAAGCAGCTCGCCGCCGCGAAGTCCGCACTCCGCGCCGCAGGCGACAGCCTGACCGCATTCGGCAAGCGCGCGACCGCCGCCGGCAAGGCGCTGACGCCCGTGGGTCGCGACCTCACCCGCTATGTGACCACGCCCATTGCTGGGCTTGGCGCATTCGCCATCAAGTCCGCCATCGACTTCGAGGATGCGTTTGCCGGGGTCCGGAAGACCGTCAGCATGACGAAGGACGAGTACGCTGCGCTGGACGCTTCCATGAAGCGGATGACGCTGGTGAAACCGGCTGATTATGAGACCATCGCCGCTGTGGCGGAAGCCGCCGGGCAGCTGGGCGTCGCCAATCATGCCATCAAGGGGTTCACCTCCGTCATGACGGACCTGGGTGCGGTTTCGACAGACCTTTCTGCCGAAGACGCCGCCACCAACCTGGCCAAGCTGGCCAACATCATGGGCGTGACCGGGGACAAGCAGACCAACGAGTACTTCGAGCGCTTGGGCAGCACGGTTCTGGAAGTCGGCGTCAATTCTGCTGCTACCGAAGCCAGCGTGGTGGAGATGGCGATGCGCCTGGCCGCCGCGGGCAAACAAGTGGGCCTGACCGAGCCCCAGATCATCGGGTTCGCGACGGCGCTCTCGTCGGTCGGTATTGAAGCGCAGATGGGCGGCACCGCGTTCAGTAAGGCGCTCATCAAGATGGAGCTGGCGGTGGAGAGCGGCGGGAAGGCGCTGAAGGATTTCGCGAAAGTGTCCGGCCTGACCGCCGACGAATTCACGCGGCTCTTCAAGTCCGATCCCGCGGCGGCCTTCGAAGCGTTCATCGAGGGCCTGGCAAAAATGGACGACGAGGGCGTCAGCGCCATCTCCACACTGCAGGACATCGGATTCAAGGAAGTGCGGCTGCGGGATACCACGCTGCGCATGGTCAACGCGACGGAGCTCTTGAACTCCACCCAGTCCATCGCCAACAAAGCCTGGAAAGACAATAGCGCCATCACCACCCGGGTCGCGGAGCGCTACAATACCACAGCCAATCGACTGAAGATGCTGAACAATCGCGCACAACTGACCGCCGCAACCTTTGGCGAAGTCATGCTGCCCACCATGGAGGACGTGATCGCCGGGGCTTCCGATTTCCTGGACGGGTTTGCCGCTATGGACGAAGGCCAGCGCAAAGCCTTGATCTCCACCGCGGCCTGGATCGCGGCCATCGGGCCCGCGATTCTGCTCGTGGGCAAACTCAACACCGGCATCGGCGCGGTATCGACCACGCTCGGGAGGCTGCTGCTGGCTTCAACGGAGGCCGGAGGCGGTGCGACGGGGATGCTCGCTGCGCTTAAGGGCCTATTGGGCCCTGCAGGCATTGCAGCAGTGGCTGCCGCCGCACTGTACGGCGCGTACCAGTGGTACGATTACGCCTCAGGGGCCGCGGCGGCACGGGAAGCGACGCGGGGCATGCTCGACACCGCGAAAGACTGGCAGCAGAGCCAGGCCAAGACGATCTACGATACCGGCAACGATCCGTTTTCGCGGTTCGGCATCGACGAATCGGCGTTTTCCAGCAGAGTCGACGCCGCGAAAGACTGGCTGGCCACGATCCGCAAAGTCTGGTCCGACGGCACGAAAGATTCGAAAACGGCCGTGAACGAGTATATCGGCCAGTTTACCGCCGGATCAGACGAGGTGCGGGACGCAATCAAAGCGCGTCAGGCCACCCAGGAGAAGTACGGGGTCAAAGACGACAAGGCCACTGTGGCTGATCTGAAAAAACTCAAAGCATATGACAAGGAGGTTGCGGCCCTCCTCAAAAAGCGCCGGAACAAGACGCTGACCGAAGACGATCAACAGCGCCTGGAACAGATCGTGCAGGAGCGCGTAGAGATCAAGCTACGCTACATCACCGGCGAGGGTGGAGGCTATGACAGCATCACCCAGGCGGTAGAAGCGGAGAAGGCGCGGCTGGCGGCGGAAGGCCAGTCTCCGGGAAGCGACCTGTACGGCGACGCGCTGTCCGCGGCCGCCACCGGATACAAGGCCCAGATCGATTCGATCAACCAATCCTACACCGACCAGTATGCGGATATCCAGGCGATCACGGATGAAAAGGAGCGTCAGGATGCCCTGGACCAGCTGAACCTGGAGCACGTCGAGCAGCTGAAGGTTGCCCGCGAAGCGTACAACAAGGTTCTGGGCGAATACACCGCCGAAGCGTTCAAGGCCCCGGAAGTCCAGCAAGCGCAGGCGGACATGGAGAAGCTGCGGCAGATGATCGCCACCTTCCAGAGTGATGGCGTCGTCACCGGCGATGAGCTGACCCAGTTGAAGGCTTTCACGGACTCGTTGGATGAGGGAAAGCTCGCCAGCTACCTCGCGCTACTGAAGCAGATCGACGAGGGCGGGCTGGGTGACCTCAATCTGGGCACTGAAAGTGCGCCCATCAAGGCTAGCGACCTGCTCGGCGGGTACGACACCGTCGCGGCGTTCCTTCAGGCCAATAGCGGGACATTCGAGGGCCTCGCTGGTATGATTGGAGCTGCGGACGCGGAAGCGAACCGCGTGCTGCTGGACATCGGGATTACGCCGGAAGGCCAAGCCGTAAAAGACTGGGTGGACACGCACGAGAGCTTCACCCTTACCGGGACGGCCAGCCTTGACTTCACAGGACTGGATCAGGTGACGCTGGACGCGTTTTACACGGCAAACCCCGACAAGAAGCCGAGCGTCGTCATGGATGTGGGACTGAAGACAGGGTGGGCGGAGGCGCTCAGGGCAGCCTATGCTAACGGCACCCTTCAAGTGTTCGGCGCGGACGGCGTACCACTGACCGTTACCCCGGAAGTGCTCAAGCGCATTGGCCCCACGGACATCTTCCTCGAGGGGATGACCGACGAAAACGGCAACGCGGTACTGGGCGTGATCATCACACAAAAGCTGGGCACCAAGGAAGCCGTGGACGCCGCGGATACCCAGCTTACAAGTGTACCGGACAATTTCCTGCCCGACTGGCTGAAGTCCAGCACGAGCGACAAGGTGACTTCCATCGAGAGCCTGGTGCAGGGGATAAAGGATCTCACGGCGGCGGGCGAAGATTTGGGCGCCCAGCAGGGCAAGTCCGTGGTGCTGGATCAGCTCATGAGCCTGAATACCGAAGATCTCTCGAAGATCTCCGATTCCATTGCGGCCGCCATGGCGGCGCTCAGTAGCGGCACGCTGGACGAGGGGACCGAAGCGAAAGTACAGGAACAACTTAATTCTCTACTCACCGTCGTGCGGACTGCGGACGAGTACTTCGGCGTCGGGAACGATATCTCCGCAGGCATCGCGAGCGGTCTCACCACCTATGGCTGGACCGGGGACGCGACCACGGTTGCTACTTCCATTGAAACTGCGCTCCGCACCGCCGCTCAGACACACTCACCCTCCGCCATGACGCGGCCGATCGGCATCGACCTGTCGGCTGGCGTCGCCACCGGCATGATGGCCTACGGGTTCGGCTCGGCGGCCGGGGTAACATCAGCGAAAGCCATCTCCGCACTGAAAAGCAGCCTTTCATCGAGCACCACAAAGCCCATCGGCCTCTCCGCCATGGCGGGGCTCGCCGTTGGCATCCTGAGCGGCCAGAACCTCGTCGTGAACGCCATGAGGATTGTGGCCGAAGCCGCGGTGCGCGCCGCGAAGGCGAAACTGAAGATCCAGTCCCCGTCGAAGGTGTTCCGGGACGAAGTCGGCCGGATGATGGTCCGGGGCATCGGCGAGGGCACGATCCTCGAGAGCAAGGTTCAGGCGAAGATCATCCAGAACGCCGCCCGGTATCTGACCGGCGCGGCGCAGGCGGGCGTTGGCGGTACGTCGTCCTACGACAATCGACGCACCTATCACCAGGATCAGAGCGTGACCGTGCAAGTGGATAAGCTCTACGTCCGGGATGAGCAGGATGTGCGCAGCCTTGCCATTGAGTTGGCGCAGTTCAACAAAACCCAGTACGCGGGCATGGGCGTTCGCTAACACATGAAAAGAGGTGGATGGTGATGGCCGACTGGTTCGCCTGGAACGGCGTGAAGTGCACGGATTACGGAATTCACGTGTTGACCCACCCGGCCATCTCCAGGCCCAAGGAGCGCGTGACCACGCAGAC
>CALGYL010000183.1 GCA_937934775.1 uncultured Clostridia bacterium | reverse complement strand
GCGACTCAGTTCTGCGCGAAAAGAACCAGCGCAACGAGTGATTAATGTTTGGAGTTAGTATTATGGTACTGTTCCTACCACCAGTGTGCGCTACTGTTGGCAGAAACACGCTTCCGGCGCACTGGTCGCCGGAAGCGATGGAAACAGGACGAGGCTTTGTTGGCCGTCTGCATGCTGCTTCCGAAGATGCGGCATTCGCGGTTTTATGGTGGTTTAAGGCTTCAAAACAACCTTGATGGCGCTGCCGCCCTCCGCCACCCGGAACGCCTCGGCCCACTCGCTGAGCGGGAAGACGTGGCTGACGATGCCGTTGGTCGGCAGTTTGCGCGCCGTAATGCCCTCGATGGTGGAGGGGTAGCAGTAGGGGCTGAGCTGGGAGCCGTAGATCACGATCTCTTTGGTGTCACCGATGATCGACCAGTCCGCGGTAGCGGGAGCGCTGAACACCGAAAACTCGACAAACCGCCCGCCCTTGCAGATCATCTCCAGGCCCTGGCCGACCGAGCTGGGATGCCCCGTGACTTCGATGTATACATCGCAGCCGTAGCCGTCCGTCTGGTCCAGCACCCGCTGGATCGCGTTAACCTTGCCCGGATTCAGCACTTCGTCCGCGCCGAATTCCTTCGCCTTCTCCAGGCGCATGTCGTTCATGTCCAGCACGATCAGCTTCTTGGGATTGCGCTGCTTGATCGCGCCGATCATGCCCAAACCCAGCGTGCCCGCGCCGGACAGAACCACCACGTCGTCGCAGGTGATGCGCCCCTGGCGCACGCCGCGCAGCGAGCAGGAATACGGCTCGATCAGGATGGCTTCCTCCATCGGAAGATCCTTGGAGATCTTGTAATTGAGCGCCTTCTTCGGAAGCAGAACGTACTCCGCCATGCCGCCGTTCAGGTAATGCTTGAAGCCGTATACGTTGTGCGGCGCGCACAGCCAATACTTACCTTCCTTGCAATAGCGGCATTCGCCGCAGGGCACGATCTGCTCGGTCACCAGCCGGTCACCCAGCTTGAACCCGCCCTCGACGCCCTCGCCCATCGCGACGACTTCCCCCAGGAATTCATGCCCAGGCGTGAACGGGGGCTCGCAGAATCCGGGCATGCCATCCCCGCCCCAGAACCGCGCCGCATTGTGGGTCGCCTTCACGTCGCCCGCGCAGATGCCGCAGGCTTCGACCTTCAAAAGGATCTCGCCGAACCCGGGGACTGGAACCGGCACCTCGTCCAAAGAGTACTGCCCCTGCGCGTGCGCAACCAGCGCTTTCATCGTCTTGGGAATCGACATTTCATACCACCCTTTCGCATGCTGATGCTTCGTTCAACGTGGTCATTCTTCGATCAATTTGGATTTGGTTATGATCCTCCACGCCAAGTATACCACCCAAGGGGCCACCGCCACAAGCAGCTCCATGCCCGGTGGCGTCGTCTTATCCATGATGTAATAACCCGTATAGTCGATAAACAGAACGCCCAGCCCCCATCCCGCGAGGGTGCGCACCGGTTTGAGCCACCACCCTCCGGGCAGAAGCCGAGTCAACAGGGCCGCGGCCATTTTGTTGATCAGGAACGCACCAACCACCGCAACCGCCAGCGCCACCACAGAAACGCTCATTCTGGCATCCTCTCATCATCCAAATATCGCACCCAGCAGCAGCCAGCCGCTGCTGAGGAGAAAACACCCGACGCCCACCGCCAGACTCCGCGCCTTCGGCGTTCCCCCCCCCCGACTATAGAGGATCAGCGCCAGATGCGCGGCAAAAAAGAGCTGAAGGCCAAACAGGCACAATTGTTCCGGCACCTTATAGGCCGCGGCGGGCAGCCACAGGCTCAGAACAAACAGCGCCGCGGTATACACATCTTCCAGAAGGCTGCAAAGCGCGTTCAGCGGCAGGACTTTCCAAGTCGCCTCGGCCATGGACTGGCGATGCCCACCCGCCCAGAGCGCGAGAAAATTCCGCGCGAATTCGAGCAGCATGGAAAATCCGCACACCGCCGCGCCGCCCAAATACACCGCCGCCCCAGGAAAATCCGCCCTCCGGCCGGGGGCCGGATTTATAAGGCCGGCGATCACCAGCACCGCGAGCATCGGGGCCTGGCATAAAAACCACAGGCCATAGGGCTGAGCGGCGAAATTCTCCGCCTCCATCGCCTCGCGCGGGTGGACGAGCAGCCGCCCGAGCAGCCGGAACCCCGCCCTCATGCTTCCGCGCGAATTCGCTCGCCGGAAGTCAGGTCAAATAGGAGTGTCCGCTCGGCGCTAAACTTCAGACAGATCAGGTTGCCCCGCTCAAAGTAGATGGGTTCGGCGGTGGTCAGGTTCAGGAGGCTTCCCCCCCACGCGCACGCGCACGCCCACGCGCCGTTCGTCACCCAGATTCTCATACACCGACACCGGAATGGGCGTGCCCGCGGCGTCCTCATGGCGCTCCAGAATCACGTCCACCGGCCGGACGCCCAGCCACACGACATTTCTCCCGCGCTGCGGATCAATATGACAGAGGATGAGACCTGAATGAAAAAGATCCTTGCCCTCGCGCTGACGCTGCTTCTCATGCTTGCCCCAATGGCCATGGCCGAACAGTTCAACCCCGCCGACTATCCCGTTGCCATTTGCATGGGCAACATGAACCACCCGGTGCACCGCATTGTGCAGTTGGGCTTCCTGAAGGCGGCCGCGGCGCTGGGCTACACCAACGCCAAGGTCATCGGCACCGAGGGCAGCGACGAGTCCAAAACCTACGCGGCAGCGGAAGCCTTCGCGGCCGAAGGCGGCAAGGGCCTGCTTCTGTGGGCGGGCGACTCCAGCTGCTATGAGACGCTGGCCAACGTGGCCGCGCAGGGCGTGACCGTGGGCATCCCCCACTTCCGTCATCAGCAGGAAGACAACTCCTATCCGGAAGGTCTGGCCTTCAACATGGCGTGCGACCCGGTGCTCTACGGCAAGCAGGTGGCCGAGCTGATGGCGGAGAAGCTGTCCGGCAAGACCGGCTCCTTGGCGCTGACCCAGAACACCAAGAACGTCACTGAGAACACCGCGGCCAAGTCCTTCGTGGACACTTTGGCGACAAGTACGACCTGAAGGGCATCAAGGTTCTGGACGTCAGCTTGAGGGCGGCGTCGTGGACAGCGCGACCGCGGTCAACCTGTCGATCATCCAGTCCAACCCGGATCTGATCGGTGCCTTCGGCACCACCGGCAACAGCCCCATCACCTGGGCCGACGCCGCCACCAAGGCCGGCAAGGCCGACGGCGAACTGGTCCTCGTGGGCATGGACGCAACCCAGGACAACCTGGACTACCTCGAAGTCGGCAAAGTGACCGCCATCGTCGCTCAGTCGCTGTATGACGAAGCCTACAAGGCCATGGAATATCTGGACACCATCTTCCGCGGCGGCACGGTGTCCGCCTGGACCGACCTAGTTGCCCCCGTCGTCACCAAGGACGGCGAAGGCGCGAACGGCATCGCCCTCCATCGCGACATCGCCGCGCAGGTCGCCAAGTTCTTCAAGTAATCCTCCGGCCGGGTTCTCCGCCATACCGTGCAAGGGGCTCGCCTTTGTCCCGTACAAGGGCGAGCCCCTTCTCAAGACGAAATCCCCTGGTTTGGGGGATGGCCGCCGTCCCGATGAGGAAAGACAGGTGATTTGCCGATGTCCTACGTCCTGGAAGCGATCAGCATCACCAAGAGATTCCCCGGCGTGCTCGCCAACGACAACATCTGCCTGAACGTGAAGCCCGGCGAGGTGCTGGGGCTGATCGGTGAAAACGGCGCGGGGGAAATCCACGTTGCTCAAGGTGCTCAACGGGATCTATCCCTACGGCGCCTACACGGGCGAACTCAGGCTGAACGGTGAAGACATCCGGCCGGAAAGTCCCTCTGACGCCATGCGCCTGGGCATCGGATACGTGCCGCAGGAGATCAATGTGCTCAAATACTTCTCCGTAGCCGAAAACATATATATGTCGGACCTGCGCCTCCGAAAGGTAAAGGGCGCCTCCGGCAAGTCCCCCCCCTTTTTCGGCTTCTTCTACATTCCCGTGGAGAAGGGCGGACCCATCGCGGTGTGCTCCAATGGATCGGGCATGCTGATGAGCTGCATCGACATGATCGCGAAAAACGGCATGACGGTGGGCGCGGCGCTGGACCTGGGCGGCGGCTCCACCGCGGAGCGCATCCGCGAGGCCATGCGCATCCTCATTTCCACGCCGGGTGTGCGGGCGGTGCTGATCAACTTCTTCGGCGGGATCACCCGCTGACTGAAAAAAGAAGGCGAGCCGCTCTTTGAAATGGAAACCGACAAACTGTCCATCACCATCGACGCGTCCGCATCCGGCACGCTGACCCGGATCCTGCATCCCGAAGGCGACACCGTGCCCGTGACCGAGCCCATCGCGGCGATTGGCGAGGCGAGCGACGAAGCGCCCGCTCCGAACCAAAGCCCCGCGGCTCCGTCGGCGGCATTCGCCGCGCAGGAAAAGGCCACGCCCCCTTCGGGAACTGGGACGCATCCGGCTCCACCCGCGGCTCCGGTGGCGGCAGCCCCTGCGGCCAAGGCTCCATCCTCCGCGGTCACCCCAGCGGCGGCTTCTGTGGCGGCGGCCACGTCGATGGCGGCAGTTTGAGCGGCCGCGAAAAAG
>CALGYL010000182.1 GCA_937934775.1 uncultured Clostridia bacterium | reverse complement strand
CTTCCGATCTCGGCATGTAAAAGTCATTCCAGACCATGACAAAGTTGATCAGGTCCACCGTGAAGATAACGGGCTTTGAAATCGGCAGCACGATGCGGCTGAACACCTGCAGGTCGCTTGCGCCGTCGATGACGGCGGCTTCGAGCAACGCCCGTTGGAAGCCGTGGAAGAATTTGGAAAACACCACCACCGAGAACGACATGTTGGCCGCGTACACCAGCGCGAGGCCCAATAGGTTGTTCGTCAGCTTCAGCTTGTTCATGATTACAAACAGCGGCAGAATGCCCAGCTGGATCGGAAACATGAGGCCGATGAGAAAGTACGTCTGGATGAAATCCCGACCCCGGAAATTGAACATCGAAATGCCGTAGGCCACGGAGGAAGAAAACGCGATCATGAACACGATGCTCAGCGACACGAGGATCGCGCTGTTCAGAAGGTTCCTGAGGAACCCGTCCTCCCCCAGCACGATGCGGAAGTTGTCCAGAACGAATGCCTTCGGGAAGCCCATCGTGTTTGTGATCAGGTCCGCTTTCGTTTTGAAGGACGACAGCACTGCGTTCCCGATCAGGAAGATCGTGATGAATGTGTACAGGATCAAGACCAGCGAAATCAGGTTTTTAACAATTACAGCTGAACGGCTCTCGGTCAGGGAATGACTTTTTCTGGACATTGGGCACCTCAATCCGCGTAATCGCGCTTTTTCAGGACCAGGCTGACCAGAACGGATATCACCAGAATCACGATAAACATGGCGACGCTGATGCTGGACCCGAAGCCCAGGTTGGTCTCGCCGAAATAGGTTCCGCCGAAGGCGTACCGGTAGAACACCATGTTGACAAAGTCGATGGTGTTGTTGACGCCGCCCTGCACGCCGCCCAGCATGAACGGAATATCGAAGATCGTCAGCGCGTAGATGACGCCTAGCGTGATGACCGTGTTCAGGGATGACGACAGTTGCGGCAGCACCACGCTGAAAAATGTGCGAATCTCGCCCGCGCCGTCAATCTTTGCCGCTTCCATGATGGAATCGGAGATTTCTTTCATGTTGGCGTTGAAGATCATCATGCCTGAGCCGATGCAGGACCAGATGACCACCATGACCATGATTTTAAAGCTCAGCGCGGGATCGCCCAGCCACGCGCTCTTCATTGAAGCGAGGCCGATGTCCTGCAAAATGGTGTTCAGGAAGCCAATGTTGGGGTCAAAGATGATGACCGCGAAAAATCCGACGATGGATGTGGAAATGACGTAGGGCAGAAACAGCATGAACTGGATGTACCGGTGCGCCCGAATGCGGATGTAGAGCACATACGCGAAGAAGATTTGGATGGGCGTGATGACAAATATCACGCTGGCCAGGTATTTGAAGTTGTTGCCCAGCGCGTTATAAAAGACCCTGGACATGCGCCCGCCCATCAGAAGCTTTTCAAAATTCGCAAGCCCAACGTACTTCATGGGGCCGATGCCGTTCCAGTTGAAAAAGCTGTAATACATCGCGAATACGATCGGGATGACCATAAACAGCGTATACAGGACGAACCCCGGGGCAATGAACCCGATGTAGGATTTGCTTTTTTTCATGCGCTTGAAGCTCCCTTGTCATGTTGCGCGGAAATGCCCTGAGGTTCCCCATTCCCGCTTTGGGCCGGCAAAATCATCATCATTCGAAAGCCGTGCGCAAGTCCTGCGAACCATTGATACACGGCCGCGCCTGCGCGTCAGGCGGGTTATACGTCCGCAACCGCGCCTGTTGCCCTGCGGCCGCCTCATTTTTCCATCGGGCGATTCGGCCTTCGCCCCTGAAGGGGACGTAAACGGCCGTCGCCGCACCCATTGTCCGCCCCAGCGTCCCCTTCCCGACACACTGCGCGGGAATGGCGAGGAGCTCGCCATTCCCGCACCGTTCAGGACAATCGAATGATGCTTACTGCTTTTCCAGCTCCTGCAGTTCGTCCATCAGCTGCTGCGCGGTCAGACCGCCGGACCACACCTTGGTCTGGTCCTCTTCCCACACCTGGCCGGGGGCTTCGCCTTCGGCGGCCTGGGCGACCAGCATGTTGTACCAGCTTTCCAGCATGATGTCGAACTTGGCGATGTCGTTGACGACCGGGTTCTCGGACACGATCGAGGACACGGAGGGGATGGAATCGAGCGTCTTGATCCACAGGGTCTGGCCTTCGAGGCTGGCAAAGTAGTTCTCAAACGCCAGCGCGGCTTCCGGGTTCTTGGTGGTCGCGCTGATGGAGAAGCCGTTGGAGGGGGTGCCCACGAAGGGGACCACGCCGTCCGCGGTGGGGATCTGGAAGGCGCCGTAGTTCAGGTCCGGGTTGTTCTTGGTGATGGTGGCGATGTTCCAGGTGCCGTCGACCGTCATGGCCGCTTCGCCCTTGGAGAAGGCCAGGATCGCGCCGGAGCCGTCAACGCCGGTGTAGCCAACGCCGAAGTAGCCCTTCGCGCCCCAGTCCACGATCTTCTGCTGCGCGGCGACCACACGGGGGTCGTTCATCGCAACGGTCTTGCCCGCCATGTAATCCTTGATGTAGTCGATGTTCATGCCCGCCAGCACCGGCTCGAAGAAGAACAGGCCGCACCAGGGATCGCTGCCGCTGAAAGCGATCGGGATGATGCCCGCGTCCTTGATCGTCTGCAGCATCGCTTCGAACTCGTCAAAGGTCTTCGGGATGGAGAGGCCCAGTTTGGCGAAGATGTCCTTGTTGTAGAACACCGCGCGTCCGCCGACTTCCGCCGTCGGGCTGGACCAGTACTTGTCGTTCACCTTGGAGATCTTCAGTGTGGCGTCGCTGAACAGCGACAGGTCCACCTTGTCCGTCAGGTCCATCAGAAGGCCCTGATCCACGTAGGCCGCCATGTTGGTGGTCAGCGTGCCGTTGGTCCAGAACAGGTCCGGCGCCTCGCCGGCCTGGATGGCCGTGGCCAGCAGGTTGTAGTACTGATCGGAGGTCTTGACCTGGAAGTCGATTTCAACGTTCGGGTATTTCTTCTGGAAGCCTTCGATGACCGCCTTGCCCGCGCCTTCGAACTGAGAAGTGTGCTCCCAGATTACCAGCTTGCCGCCGACTTCGGCCAGACCGGCCGGCATGGCCATGATGACCAGAATGAAAGCCAGCATCAGGCAAAGGATTGACCGCTTCATGAGTCCCTTCACGAGTGAATACCTCCTGTTTATTAGGTTATGCCCATGATAACACAATCCGCACTCCGGTACAGTGTTAATAATCAACACATTCGTGCGAAAGTTCAGATGTACCCTTTCCGTTTTATGGAATACGCCACATTGCGACCGGTAAATGTGAAGAGATGCATGATGAAGGGGAACTCTTGCCCTTTCGGGAAAATTGAGAAGATGATATAGTAGGCATGATTTGCGCGGCGGGCCTTTCCGGCCCCGGACAGAATATCACGGGAAGCGGGAGGCTTCCAGCGCGAAACGGCCCGGCTGTATGCCATAATACGCCTTGAAGGCGCGCGCAAAGCTGCTGGCGTCCCCATAGCCGACGCTGGCCGCCGCGTCACCCACGTTGCCCCCTGCCCGCAGAATGCGCGCGGCCTCCTGCAGGCGCATGCGCAGGATGTACTGGTGCGGGGACATGCCCATATCCTTTTTAAACAGCTTGATGAAGTAATGCGGGTGGTAGGCGGTGATCTCGCTGAGCGTGTCGATGGAGACTTCCTCGCTCAGGTGCGACGCAATGTAGATCAGCGCGGCTTTCATCCGCCCGGACGGGCGGATGAAGTGTTCGGATTTTTCAAACACCGTGCCAAACGTGGCGGCGAGGGAGGAGACCAGCTCGTGGTTGCTCTCGTCGATGGCTCGGACGGCGCAGGTGAGCAGGCTCTCCAGCGCGGAGTCCTTCGGGACGGGCATTTCAATCAGACCCGACACCGCATGGGGGAAGAAGTCGATGTGCAGATACGTACAGCGGAAGTCCTTGTCCGACAGCCGCCACGCGCGGTAGGGGATGGACGAGGGAAGCGCGTAGAGCGTATCGGTGCGGAAGGCGCAGGTGGTCTGGCTGTCGCTGTACATGATGTCGGCTTCATTGACATAGTACACCCGCGAATAGCCGGTGGGCAGCTTCTCGTCAAGCTGCCAGGTGGGGATGGCCACCGTGTTGCCATAATCAAGGAGCATGCTGTGTACCTCGCTTTGTGATTGATTATACCATAGGGGTCTACGGCCGTCAAAGAGCGGAAATGTGTGAAATGCGGAGGAAACCATGACAAACCGGGAGCGTTTTTCTCGAACGCTGGACTTTCAGGCGGTGGACCGCCTGCCCGTCGTTGAGTGGGCCATGTGGTGGGACCTGACAGTGGCGCGGTGGAAGACCGAGGGCCTGGGCGATGTCCCGCCGGCCGAAGGGCTGAACGCGGACGAAGCGCTTCGGGTTTTCCTGGGGCAGGACCTCCTGATGCAGGAGTGGATTCCCTTCCTGTCGGAAAAAGCGCCCAAGCCCGCCGCCCACGGCGCGCCCATCATCGAAAGCATTGCCGATTATGAGCGCATCCTGCCCGCGCTGTACCCATCCAACCAGCCGGACGAGGGGCGCATGCGGGACATGGCCCGGTTCAGCCGGACGGGGGAGGCGGCGACCTGGCTGACGCTGGACGGCTTTTTCTGGGCGCCCAGGACGCTTCTGGGCATCGAACCCCACCTCTACGCGTTTTATGACGAACCGGAGCTGATCCACCGGATCAATTCGGACCTGACAGACTATTATTTCCGGGTGCTGGAGCGCGTTTTCGCCCACTTTCAGCCGGATTTCATGACCTTTGCGGAGGACATGAGCTACAATCTGGGCCCGATGCTCTCCGAAGAACTGTTTGATGAGTTTCTCCTGCCTTATTATAAAAAACTGGTGCCATACATCCGCGATCACGGCGTACGCGTGTTTGTGGACACCGATGGCGATGTGACAAAGATGATCCCCTGGCTCCAGCGCGCCGGCGTACAGGGCGTGCTGCCGCTGGAGCGGCAGGCGGGCGTGGACGCGAACAGGCTGCGCGCGGACCATCCGGATCTGATGATGCTAGGGCATTTCGACAAGATGTGCATGCCCAGGGGTGAGACGGCCATGCGGGCGGAATTTGAACGATTGCTTCCGGTCATGCGCTCCGGCGGCTTCATCGCCGGGGTCGACCACCAGACGCCGCCCTCGGTTTCCCTGGAGAATTACCGGGTGTTTCTCAAGCTGTTTCGGGAGTACGCGCGCCTTGCGGCGGATGGAGGAACGGTATGATCACCAACCAGCTGGACAAACGCATTGACAGAGCGCTCCGGGAGCTTGACCGCTTCCGCGCGGCGCGCAGGGTGCCCGTGCGGTTCATCGAGACCGCGCCCAAGGGAGAAAACTGGCGTGCGTTTGAAAACGGCGCTTCCTGGGGCGAAGCGTCCCCGTGGCAGGATTTCCGCTTTGAGGCGCAAGTGCCAGAGGATTTTGCCGGGCGCGCGCTGATCCGGGCGGTCACCGGGCGGGAAGGCCTGTGGGACGCCACCAACCCGCAGTTTGAGGCGCGCCTCAACGGCCGGATGGAGCAGGCGCTGGACGTCAACCACACCGCGCTGCCGCTGGGCATGGCGGAAGCGGTGCGAGGCCGGCGATTTTCCCTGCTGCTGAACGGATACTGCCCGCCGGTTCAGCCGGGCGAAAGCGCGCCGCGGCTGACCTTAACCCTGGAGGATGAGGACCCGGAGACGGCCATGCTCTACTACGACCTGTCCGTACCCTGGCAGGGCGCGGTCCTCTTGCCGGAGGGCGACCGGGACCGGGAGCATACGCTGGAAATCCTCTCCCGCGCGGTGGATCTTTTGGACCTTCGTCATCCCCACAGTGGCGCCTACAGCCTCTCGGTGCGGGCGGCGCGGGCCTATCTTCAGCGGGAATACTACGAAAAACGGGCTTCACTGCCCGCCTGCGCCACCGCCGAATGCGTGGGCCACACCCACATTGACGTGGCGTGGCTATGGGACCTGGAGCAGACGCGGCACAAGGCCGTCCGCTCCTTTTCCACCGTGCTGAAGCTGATGGAACAATACCCCGAGTACAAGTTCATGTCCAGTCAGGCCGTGCTCTACCAGATGGTCAAGGAGGACGAGCCGGAGCTGTACCAAAGGATTCAGAAAGCCGTATCGGAGGGCCGCTGGGAACCGGAGGGCGGCATGTGGGTGGAAGCGGACTGCAACGTCACCTCCGGCGAGTCGCTGGCGCGCCAGTTCCTCTACGGTCAACGCTTCTTCCGGGAGGAGTTCGGCAAAACCTGCCGCATCCTGTGGCTTCCGGACGTATTCGGTTATTCGGCGGCGCTGCCGCAGCTGATGAAGCTCAGCGGCATCGACTACTTCATGACCACAAAACTCAGCTGGTCGGAGTTCAACCTGACGCCTTGCGATACCTTCCTGTGGAAGGGCATCGACGGAACCGAAGTGCTGACCCACTTCTCCCCCACCCGGGAGCCCGACTACGGCCACCTGAATCAGGAGGACAACGACGACCACGGCCTGCCCAACTACACCACCTACAACGCGCTTCTACAGCCCAGCCAGATTCGGGGCGGCTGGCTCCGCTTTCAGCAGAAGGAGCTGGACGACCATTATCTGGTCAGCTACGGCTTCGGCGACGGCGGCGGCGGTCCCACCGAATGGATGCTGGAAAACGCCCGCCGCATGGCGGCGCCCGCGCCGGGCACGCCGAAGGTTACGCAGCGCTTTGCGCTTCAGTTCTTCCGCGGGCTGGAGGAGCGCGTCGCGCACGATCCGCGCCTGCCCAAGTGGTCTGGCGAACTGTACCTGGAGTACCACCGCGGCACGCTGACCTCGATGGGCCGGAACAAGCGTTATAACCGCAAAATCGAGTTCAAGCTACGGGAGACGGAGCTTCTTCGCGTAGTCGCGCAGGAAAGAGCGGGCCTCCCCTACCCCCGCGCGGCGCTGGACGGCATCTGGCGGAATGTATTGACCCTGCAGTTCCACGACATCCTGCCCGGCACCTCCATTAAAAAGGTGTACGACGACTCGACGGCGATGTACGAGGACTGCTTTGTCAGGCTGGAAGAGCTGTGCCGAGACGCGCGCGCGGCGCTCTTGCGCCCCGGGGATGGCGTAACGCTCGTCAATACCCTGGCCCGGGAGCGGGACGACCTGGTGATCCTGGACGCGCCGGAGGGCGCGGAATCAATCCGCGATCTCTCCGGCAACGCCTTCCCGCTGCAGCGCGCGGAGGAGGGATGCGTCGCCTTCGTCCGGGAACTGCCCGCCATGTCCGGCAGGTTCTTCGCCTTCGCGCCCGGCGGCGGGGCGAAGGGTACGATGACGCTCTCCCGGGAAGGGTTTGAAACCCCATTCTTCCTGGGCCGGTTCGACACCGCGATGCGCATCGCAAGCCTCATCCACAAGCCTACCGGCCGGGAGCTTTGCCGCCCCGGCAAGGCGCTCAACCGCCTTACCTGTTATGAAAACAAGCCCTTCCAGTTCGACGCTTGGGAGGTCAGCGTCTACTACCCCCGGAAAGCGTGGGAAGTGGACGAGGTTCTCTCCGTGGAACTGATCGAAAACGGCCCGGTGCGCGCCACGATCCGCGTGACCTACGGCTATCAGAATTCCGTTATCCGGCAGGACATCCGTCTCTATCAGGACATCGGCCGCATCGACTTTGATACCACCGCGGACTGGCACGAATCCCAGACGATGCTCAAGGCGCACTTCCCGCTGGACGTGTTCTATAACGAAGCCACCTATGACGTGCAGTTCGGCAACCTCCGCCGCCCCACCCACAAAAACACCAGTTGGGACGTGGCGCGCTTCGAGGTGGCTGCGCAGAAATGGGCGGATGTGGGCGAGGACAATTTCGGCGTGTCGCTTCTGAACGACTGCAAGTACGGCCATTCGGCGGACGAAGAGGCGCTCTCTTTGACGCTTCTTCGCTGCGCGGTGTACCCAAACCCCGAGGCGGACAAGGAAGTGCACCACTTCACCTATTCGCTCTACCCCCACGAGGGCGACTGGCGCGACGCGGACACCCCCCACATGGCCTACAGGCTGAACGAGCCGGTTCGGGCGGCGCAGGGCGACGCGGAATTTGAATCCTTCGTTCGGGTAGACGCGCCCGGCGTGGTGGTAGAGGCCGTGAAGGCGGCCGAGGATGGAAACGGTGTCATCGTCCGCGCCTACGAATGCTTTGGGCGGAGGACGCGGGCGGCGTTCGAGTTCGGCGCGCCGGTTGCGGGCGCGCGGGCGGTCAACATCCTGGAGGAACCCATCGGGGACGTGGAATTCAGCGGCAACGCCGTCACCGTCCCGATGCGGCCCTACGAGATCAAGACGTTGCGGGTGAAACTGCATTTGCAAATTTAAGCGCCTCTTTGGCGCGGTACGGAGGCTCTCCATGCTCAAACGGGAAGAAATTGAAGTCCTCAGGTCGCTGGCCGGGCAGTATGCGTCAATCGCAAATACCCCAGCCAACGAGAAAAAAAAGAAACTCTGGATCAATCACAACGACCTTCAGGGCGCAAGGCCCCTGGTGCTGATCGATCAGGTCTGCTGGAGCGAAATGGATGTGGATGGCTCTCTCGAGGCGGTGATTGAAGATCCCTACTGGCGCGAGGTGGAATCGTGGTTCCGTCAGGCGCTCTACCAGAACGCCCACATGCCGGTGGACCGGGTGTATGACCCCTACGTCGCGCTGCCCTACCCGATCCGGAGCACAGGCTGGGGCATCGACGCCGATTCCGACATTCTGCGGCTCCAGAAGTCCAGCGAGGTCGCCAGCCGCCACTACAACAACCAGATCAGTGAGGAAGAAGACCTGGAACGCATCCACACCCCCACCCTCCGCATGGACGAGGATGCGCTGGCATCGATCCGGGAAGTGGCCGGGGCGGCGTTTGACGGGGTTCTTCCCTACAAGATGGCGGGCGTCACCATGCACCTGGGTCTTTGGGACGTGATCGCCTCCTGGATGGGCGTGGAGAGCTGCTACATTGAGCTGATCGACCGGCCCGAGCTTCTGCACGCGCTGATGGAGAAGCTGACAACGGGCGTACTGGACCAGATTGACCAGCTAAACCGGCTGGGGCTTTTTGACGTCGTCTCAAACCTGTGCCACTGCTCCCACACCTACTCAAACCGCCTGCCCGCTCCAGACTGCGACCGGGCGAAGCCCCAGTCGAAGGATGCCTGGGCGTTCGGCCTTGCCCAGCTGTTCACCGCCGCGTCGCCTGCCGTCACCCGGGAATTTGAGGCGGCCTACATGCAGCGCATCTTCCCGAAGTTCGGAGCCGTCTACTATGGCTGCTGTGAGCGGCTGGACGACCGGCTGGATGTGGTCAGCCGCCTGCCCAACGTGCGGAAAATTTCCTGCAGCCCTTGGAGCGACCGGGAGCGCTTCGCGGAGCGCCTGCCGGAGGGCATCATCATGAGCAACAAGCCCACGCCCGCGCTCCTGGCCACCGATTCATTCAATGAGGACGCAGCGCGCGCCGACATCCGGCGCACGATCGCCGCGGCCGCGCGCTTCAACCGGCCGCTGGAACTGATCCAGAAGGACATCTCCACCGTCCGGCACGATCCCCGGCGGCTCTGGCGCTGGGCGCAGATTGCGTCCGAAGAGGCGGAACGTGTATAATACCCATGCAAAACATGAAGGCATCCTAAGCGGGAAAGGATTTTTGATGCTGGGCTAGGAGCCGGAGCGAGGCAATTCTTCGGGATACGCCTTCTTCGCGAAATACAGCGCTACGTTACGCGGAGAGCGGCCACGTCCTACGCGAAAAATGCCCCCGTGACGACGCGTTCATTCTTGGAATTGGTATAATACAGGAGGACAATCACCGGGGAGGATGGACCATGAACGGACAATGGATCTGGATAACGGGCGAATCCCATGAAAATGAGCGCGTGTGCTTCACGCGCGCCTTTGCGCTTTCAGGTACGCCGGGGAAGGCGAGCCTCAAAATCACCGCGGACACCCGCTATGTCGCCTGGCTGAACGGCGAGGAGATCGGGCGCGGCCCGGCGCGCAGCGTCCGCGCCCATTGGTTTTACGACGAGTTTGACATCGCCTCGCGCCTGAAGCCGGGGCGGAACCTGCTGGCGGTGTCGGTGTGGAACTACGGCTGGTCTACCTACCAGACCATCGCCTCTCAGGGCGGTCTGCGCTTTGAGCTGACGGCGGACGGCGTGCCGCTCCTTGCGTCGGACGCGTCCGTCCGCTGCCACCGGGACGAAGGGCACCGCTCCTTCATGCCCAAGCGCAACGTCAACCTGGGCTTTACCGACAGCTACGACGCCTCCCGCTTCTCTCAAAACTGGATGGACGATCCCGCAGTGAGCGAAGGCTGGGACGGGGCGTCGCCCGCCGAGGACGTCTGGGGAAGCCTCGCCCGGTCGCCCTCCAACGCTTGGGACGCGGAGTACAAAAAGCCCCGGCGTGTCAGCCGCGTCTTTGAGGCGAAAAACGGCTGTCAGCAGGTAACCCTCAATACCCGTTCGGCCTTCTTCGGCGACCGCCGCGACGCCAACGAGACCATCTTCACCGGCTTCATCGCGACCGTCGTCACGTCTCCCGCGGACATGGCGGGCCGCATCGCCTTCCCCAACCGCACCTGGAACGGCATCATCGGCGATTTTAAAATCGGCCGGAACCATTACGCCGTCAGCAATCAACATCGGGACATCCCCGTCACGCTCCGGGCGGGCCGGAACCTGTTCCTACTGCAGGTTTCGGGAAAATACGACGACCTGTACTGCCATCTGGAGTTCGTCTTCCCCGAAAAACTGGGTTTTGAGGACTGGCAGGGGCGCGGGGCGGAGCCGTTTTTCGTCATCGGCCCCACACAGGTCATTCATTCCCAGCCGGACGGCTGGCAGAAGGTATACGGCGGGCTGGACGAATACGACCGGGTGGAGGAGAACACGAACGAGCACGAGCGGATCTTCGCCTGCGAAACGCTGGAGGCGCTTCTGCGCTACGAGCCGATGTTCCGCCCCGTGCCCGCGCGTTACACCTGGTACGACCAGTACCTTCTGTCCCTCGCCCGAAACCTCCGGCCGGTGCGGGAGGTCCCGGTGGACGGCCGCCATTCGGCGATTCTCTGGGACAACGACGCAAGTGTGACGCTAAAGCCCTCCGGCGATTACCAGTGCATGATCCTGGATTTCGGTGACCTGTACGTGGGCAGCTTGCAGTTCACGCTGAAGGCGCGGGCGGGCGACGAAGTCTACATTTACTGCTTTGAGAACATGTTTGAAGGCGCGGTCGATTACACCATCGGCCTCAACAACGGCATGTACTACACCTGCGCGGAGGGCTGGCAGCGCTACCGGGGCTTTGCGCGCATCGGCATGCGCTACGCGATGATCCTGGTCAAAAACCCGGAAGGGCCGGTAGAGCTTCAGCGGTTCGGATTGCTCAACCGGGTACACGCCAGCTACGCGCTGGGCTCCTTCCGCTCGGGCGACGCGCTGCTGGACCAGATCTACGACATGTGCCGCCACACCCACGAACTGTGCATCGAGGACACCTTCACCGACTGCCCTACCTACGAGCAGGCCTTCTGGATCGGCGACGCGCAGATCAGCTCCTTCATCAACGGCTGGGTGTGCGGGGATTACGAATTCCTGCGCCACAACATCGAGGTGGGCGCGACCGCGCTTCAAAATACCCCCATGATGAACGCGCTGACCCCCACCGACTGGGATACCTCCATCCCCATGTGGGCGTTCAACTGGATCACCTCCATCGAAGAATACGTCCGCATGACGCGGGATCAATCGCTCCCGCTGTCGCTCTACCCCACGATCCGGCAGGTGATGCGGTATTACGCGGGCTTCCTGGACGAGCGCGGCGGCCTTTTGATCAACGCCTGGAACATGTTGGACTGGGCGGCGCTGGACATTCAAAACCATTGCGTGGTGACCGGGCAGCAGGCGCTCTTCGCCTATTGCCTGGACTACACGGCGGGCCTTGCGGAGGAAGCTGGTTTCCCGGAGGAAGCCCGCTCGTTCCGCGAAAAGGCGCGCTTTGCGCGGGAATACATCGACCGGGTCCTTTGGAACGAAGAAAAATGCGCCTTTGCCGACGGCTGGTCGCCGGAGGGCGGGCTTTCAAAGACCGTCAGCACCCAGACCAACACGCTGCTGGTCCTGTTTGACGGCATCCTCGACCCGGAGAAGAAGCGCGTCACGCAAGACCATGTCTCAGACCGTTCGGAACGCTTTCTGCAGGCCGGATCGCCTTTCTTCCTGTTCTATGTGTACGAGGTGCTGGTGGCGCAGGGCAAGCTGAAGGACGTGTTGGAGGGCATCAAGCTGCGCTGGGGCGAGATGACGCGCTATGACTGCAAGACCTGCTGGGAGGTGTTCCCCGGCTTCTATGAGGTCAGCCGCACCCGCAGCTACTGCCACTCCTGGTCCACGTCGCCCGCCTACTTCCTAGGCCGCTACGCGTTGGGCGTGGAGCGCGCGGCCGACGGCTTCGACGAGATCCGGCTGCACGCGGTGGACGCCGGCCTATCCTGGTGCGAGGGCAGCATCCCCACCCGGCACGGCCGCATCGACGTGCGCTGGAGCCGGGAAGGCACGAGGCCAAAGTACTTTCTCCGAGTCCCTGCCCGGATTCACGTGCTGACAACCGCGATGGACGGCTGGGATCTGACCGTCGAGCAGCTCTGATACCAATTCCATCGATGAATACATATTTTGCATTGATATGACTTCTCCCACACGCGTTTCATATCAATGTAAAACATTAATGCGTACAAAGCGTCGAGGGATTTTCGATGCAGAACAAGAAGCCGAAGCGAGGCGTAGCGGCGCTACGCTCGAGCGGAGTGCGACATAGTTGTAGTGGCGCATTTTATTTTTTCAAATTTGACCACTTATTCGCATTTTATTTTTTCGAATCGGCCGTCTCACGCCCCCAATAATGCCTTTATCAGCCCTTCTAACGCGGTTCTGCCCGTGTCGAACTGTATAAAAATCGCACAAATTTTCAAATAACTCGCGCGTTTTCGAGCGTTTAGGACTGCTTTAGTCTCCCTGATCAAGTAAAATATTCCTTCCATTGCTGTTGCGGCGCCTTTTTAAGTTGCCTTCTCGCCCCGCCAAATAGCGGCATCATTTGTCCTTATAACGCTCTGCGAATGCATACAAAATGCGCGGATTATTTGAAGTGAATCCCGCATTTTCAAAGGCCGCTACTCTGATTTCTGAGCTTCCTGCCTTTTTTGAGTTGTGTTATCGGGCTTAATCTCCACAATCTCAAACATGCCCGGTGGAAATAGATAATCCCCCAACATGTCCGTCTCAATGCGGTACCAATCGCGTTCGATCGAAATAACGTCGTATATTTTACCATTCGTGAGTTCGAGGGGACGCGTCACATACATATAACGCACCTTCATGGCCTTAGTCAGTTTCTCTCCTTTTATTCGATTTCACCCCATTTCCTTATTCCCAGTAAACAAATTATACCCGACCGATCAACAATTTGCAAGTGCTCGTACAGCGACAAAATAAAAGTAGATTTACTCCCCGCGCCCGCGCTTCTAACGCAGTTTTCAGCCACTGTAACGCGATTCTGATCGTGTCGAAACGCATAAAAAAACGCGCGAATTTTCAAATAATCCGCGCGTTTTCGAGCGTTTAGGACTGCTTCATCGCTTCAGTGGTCAAGGTTTCGCCCGCTTGTTGCCCCGCTTCGGCCTTCAGTTTTCGGACGATCGAATAGGCCCTTTCCCAGGTAATGCCGTACTGTTTAGCGATCTGCTGATATGTGCATCCGGCCAGCCATCGGTCGTACATCTCCCTGTTCCGGATGCCCAGGAGCACCCTGTCAATCTTCGGGACGCTCACCGCCGTTCCTCCGAACGCCTTGCACAACTCCAGCGTGGCCTCCGCGCCGATCACGCCGGAGAACTTCCTGTAAGCAGGTGTAAGCCCGATCTGATCAAGCACGATCTGTTCCGCGCTCTTTGGCGAAGCCTCGCCATCCGCTGGCCGAACGGCTTTCATCTGTTCTTCCACGACGCAAACCACCGTCCGGTCGCTGATCCCATATTCGCGGGCGAGCTGCGCCGGAGAATACCCCGCCTGCCATTTTGCGTAGATGTCCCTGTCCCGAACGGCACGGTTTGCCTTTTCGACCTGCGGAACGTTTACGCTCCCGCCGCCGAACGCCTTGCACAGTTCCAGCGTGGCCTGTACGCCGATCACGTCGGAGAACTTCCTGTAGGCAGGCGTCAGCATGTCCCCTGTAATGGTCTTTTCCCAGCCATGCATAGCGGTCTTCCCCCCACCTGATGTTGTTCACTTGAAGCGTTGTTTCTCCGTTATTCGGGCGGCTGTGCGCCCGTTATCTTGAACACGAATGCGCATTTCACGCCATAGTAACGCGCAATCTCCCTGGGCATGACGCCCTCCTGAAAGGCCTTCCGGATCATGCGGGCGCGCACCGACCTCTTTACCCGGAATGCGCAGGGCATCTTTACTGCGGCCCCGCCAAAGGCCTCACAGAGGGCCGTATAGGCCTTCCAGCCGATCATGCGTGCAACCTTGCCATGCGCACCAGGCAGCTTCTCCGGCGACAAGCCGCGCACCTTCTCCAGCGCCGGAACCTTGTACCGCTGGCCGCCGTACCGTTCGGCCAGCTTGACAGTCTCCTCCGGCCCTATGGCGTCACACAGCGCGCGGTGCATCTCGGGGAAGTCCTCCCGCTGCACTTGCTGCCGCCATTCGTCTTCAAACATGGCGCGCCCTCCTCGCCGTGCCTACTCATCGTTGTTCCCGCGCCGCGCTGATGGCCTTGCGGTCAAGCGCATCGTTCAGTTCCGTGAGCTGGGCAATCATCATCTCGATCACGCCTAGGTTCCGCTGGGCGCTGGCCACCGTGCCTTCAATGCTTGAAAGGTGTCCCTCGATCCTGGAAAGGTGCTTCTCGATCTAGGAAAGATGTTCTTCGCAGCCGGAAAGGTGCTCCTCGATCGCGTCCAGCCTGCCGGTCATCCGGCCCAGGGTTTCATTCATTCCCTTGAGAAGCTCCAGAATCTCATCCTGGTTCTTCATGCGCTTCTGTGACCTCCTCGCCCTCGCCGACGATCAGCGCGGCGTCAACATGGTAAACGTCTTCATACAGCGACACCTTGACGGTTGCGCGCCGCCTGCGCGCGTCGATCTTCACGATCTGCGCCCGGTCGATCCGTGCCAGCGGTCCGCTTGTGATCCGGATTTCGCCGTCCGCGCCGCGCTGTCCGTAGGATACGCCCATCATCAAATCGTCGTATTCGGTCATCAGCGCATGGAAGACGGGAATCTGTTCCTCGGGGATCGGCGCGAGCTTGCTCCCCGCGCCGCCGATCAGCGCCAGGACGCCTGGCATTTGCGTCAGGCTGTAGTACAGCGCCACCGTCATGTTGCATTGGATCAGCGCGTAGCCCGGCAGCATCGCCCGACGCACGACCTTCCAATGCCCCATGTGCCGCTCGACCATCGTTCGCGTCGGCGCGATCGCGCGAAGGCCACTCCTGCGTAGCATCGCGGCCACATCCGTTTCTTTGCCGGTGATAACCCGGAGGGCATGCCAGGTTATCCGGCACCACCCTCCTGTTCCGCTTTGTACGCGACAAGCTCCTGAAGGCGGCTGAACAGCTCCGGCTCACTGTGCAACGCCTCGCGCAGTTCGTCCATGACGGCGACCCGCGCCGCCGCTTTCTTGTTCTCGCCGCTCTGGGCGATCTTCTCAAACTGCGCGCTGGTTCTGGCCGCCTGGATGATCCGGGCCGCCGCCTTGTCGGGCGAAAGCTCGTTGATCATCTCCGGCTCGGTAATCAGGCGATTTGACAGCCGCCCGGTCAGAAGCGCCAGCGACGCGCCCGCGATGTCAAAATTGGGGTTGTCGCGCATCCAATTCAGAAGCGCGTCGGTCTGCCGAACCACCATGTTGACCTCGCGCGCGGCCTCGTTTTTGCGGCTGACGTAGCGGCTGATCGAGCTTTTCGCGATCGTTTGGCCGGTTTCGGCCAGCGCGTCCACGATGTCCTGATATGTGTAGTAGGGCACTTGGGACGCCAACATTTCGTCAATCATCTCCCGCGCCTCAGGCGGCAGCTCGTCCACCCGCGACCGGACGCGAAAGCGCTTGTAACTAGGCTCTTTCGGCATCGCCGAAGATCACGCCGGAGTCTTCGACGTCGCCTTCGGCCAGGTTTACGCCGTTCGCGGTCAGCTGGACGAAAGCACTCCGCATCGGTGTCCGGTCGGGTTCCGCGCCGTCCTTGTAGATGATCCGCACAAAATCCTTGCCCGGATCGGCGAGATAGCGCAGTTGCGAAGGCACTTCGGCGTCAGCGCCGGAATAGTCTTCGCGCATGATGAGGATCAGCGTTCCGACCGGGAGCGGCGGATCGTTGAAGTCCTTGTACAGCTTGGTCACGATGTCGCCGCGCAGCTGTTTGCGCTTGAGAACGTCCGTATTGATCGACATTGGAAGCCTCCTCATATAAAGGAATAGGGGAAGCCCGCGCCGCCTTGCGGGCGTCAGGCCTCCCAAATGCCAGGGCCGCTGTTGAAATCCGGTCTGAGCGATTAGACCGTGAAAGGAGCGCCGCCCCAGCCTCGCGGGCTTTTTTACTGGCCGCGAATCCCGGCCCGAATCTGATCGCGGGTGGCATCGCCGCCGTGGTTACGGAGGATGGATACCGAAGAACCTGTTCCCGCCGCCGTGGCCGGCTTGCCCGCCAGTGCCGGGACGTCGCGCAACACCTTTTCAACGGCGGCTTTCACCTGCCGCACCGCGCTCTCGGCATTGTTTACGTCAATCTTCTCCAGCGTCGCCAGTTTGAGTATGTAGGGCATGGCTTCGTCGGTGACGCCCAGCCCTCGCGCCTCGCCGCTGACATAGGCCGACAGAAGCTTCTGCCTCAGTCCATCGTTTTCGGCGCGCAACGCGCCCATCTCCTCGCCCTGTCTCCGCGCCTCATCGGTTGCGTCCTCGCCCTTTTCGGGGGCGGCGTCCTGGACGGGCTTTTCCTGCTTGGCGGTGTCAGCTTCGGCAGGATTGCCTTTCGCCGTTTCGGCGGTTTCGGGCTGCGTCCCGTTTTCGATCTGCGCCTGGGTGGTACCTTTGCGTTCGTCTTCCATTTAATAACGCTCCTTTCACGTCGCCCGCTTACGAAGCGCGGTTGACGAACACGCCGTTCAGCTTGTTGTCGGGAATCCAAAGATCATGGTATTTGCGATAATCGATGTGCCAGGCATTGGCCTTCTGGTAGGTCAGCGGATCGAAGATGCGCACCGTATCAGTCTTACTCACGCCAATCGGCGCGCGCTTCGCGCACACAATCCAGTTGATCGCCACAGCTCCGGACGCCGGAACAAAACCGCCTGTGCGCTGATCCGGCGTCGGATTCTGCGAGGCTCCATCGCTATCGGTTACGCCGTCGTAGAAGACGAAGGCACTCTTCATCCGGGAGGAAGGTACGCGAAGAATCGGCACTTCGTCCAGCATCTTCACCTTCATAGTGACTTCGCCCTTCTTGAAGTCGCCGACGTTCAACTGCTTGGAGATGTTCTCGTTACTGTCCAGGATCGCGGCCACGGGGAAGGACATGAGCACCACCAGCGGTTCCACGTCGCCGATGGCGTCCTGTACGGTGGCAATGTCCTGCTTCAGGTTCTGAAGCACCGTTGCGACGACGGGCGTGTAGGCACGGGCGCGCGCCCCGGCCAACGTATTGATTTTGCCAATCCGGTAGGCGTCGGTCTCCGGCACAACGTGGGTTCGCTGGAACTCACCCATCACGTCGGAGGCAACCAGCACGAAGCCGCTTTCGTCTACGTCCATTGCGTCGATGTTGAAACTCCGGCCTCTGTCTTTGGTCATGGTCATCGTCTCAAAGGTCAGCGAAATATCGCCCTCCGGATAGCCGTTGATCCTGTTGTAGTCGCCAAGGCCGCTCATGACGAGCTTCGGAATCTTAATCTCGCTGCCACCCTCATACTTGGCGGTCTTCGAGTTCTCGTCCATCCAGCCCGTGCACAGGTCGGCGAGCATGGCTTTGTCCAACTCCTGTTGGAATACCTTTGCGTGTTCGATCGTGTTCATGATGTCGCTCCTTTAACGCGCTGCGCGCGATCTTTTAATCCGGTGATGTTCAATATTTGCGTCTCCGAAAGCCCGTACTTTTTCGCCAACTCCCGGCAATTGTAGCCTGTGAATTCCCCGCGAATCATCGCATCGCGCAGCTTGCGCTGTACGCTCTCGATGCTGGGGATGTAAACGCGGGTTCCGCCCAACATCCGCATGACCGCCAGCGTGCCCAGCACGCCGATTTCCTCCGCCAGCAGCTGCATCGTCTCGGGCAGGTCTGCCACCGTCACGCCTTCCATCCGAATCTTATCACCCTTCATCGCGCCCAGCCTGCCCTTTCCTGGCTCAACGCTTTGCACAAATACTTTACCATAGCCATTGCCATAAGCATATGCAAAACGTTTTGCTCATTCATTTAGTGTAAATCCCGCTTCCGGCCCGCCTGATCCGCATTTCGCGCCACAAGCCCGAAAACGCCATTCTGGCGCGTTTTCGCATCTTGCGGCCATTCTCCCGCGTTTTGCCCGGTCGCCCGCGCTTGCCCCTGTGCACAGCTGTGCACAGGCCTGCTTTTGTGTGTGGTTGCTCTCCGCCTGGAAATTCCCAAAACGCAGCCTCCCCGCCAGCTGAAACTGGCGGGGAAGAAGTCCAGCGAGGTTCGCCTTTACGACGCACGGAGACCCCGCTTTCCGGCGAGAAGGTTGAACACCAATCGAGCGCCGTATCGCATGCCTTCTTCGAAGCGTTCTAGCTCCGTCGCGCCTTGCAGCGTCCATACCTTGTCAAGAATTTCGTTGGACATATCCCGGTCATCCCCGGCGTATTCTGCGACGCACCTCTTAATGGCCTCTTCGCACTCGACTCTTTCCCTCTTAGGATTGCTTGGAAAATAGGCTTCGCCTTCGGTCAGGTCGCTTCCGTTTTCCAGTGCGTAATGCGCCAACGTCTGCACAATATCGCAGTTCCCTCGCTCTTCCTCATCATCTTCTTCGTCATTCTTGACGAACATGGGGACATCTTCGCCTCGCAAAAAGCCGGGGTCAATGTTGAACTGCTTCCGGAGGATAGAAATCATTAGGTTATCCAATTCCATATACCCAATTTCCAAGGCACCGATATACTTCAGTTCGCACCGGAGAACATTCGCCATGGCCTCTCTGGTCATCCCCAGCGTCTCGCGCACAGCCTTGCAGCGCGCCCCCATAACCGCCCGATTCACTTCGCCCATCTCATACCCTCCCTTGTCCTCTATAGCATCCGTTTTCAGATAATCCGCGCATCCCGCCCTACGTCCCCGGCTTACTCTTGGCCCGCTTGACCATCGCGTTCAGGCCGTTGATGATCTTGGTCGCCGTGTCCACGTTCACCCACCGGAGCTTCGCCACGCCGAACCGGTTCCGGACAAATCCTTCCAGCCGGTCCATGTCCAGCTCGCCCACATCCTTCACCCAGCCCAGCTCCCGGCAAAGGTTGTATATCTTCCAGCGCTGGCCGTCCGTCATCCAGCCCACCGGCGCGTCCTGCCCGGTCATGCGCTTGAGCGCCTCGATGACCTTCCCTGCCTGGTGGCTCGTCAGCGCCGCGATGCTCTCTGATCCCGTCACCCAGCGCACGTTGTCGTGCAGCGCGTCATCGTCCAACCCGGCCACCCTCGCCAGCGCGAAGATCGCGCTCCGCTGCGCGCCGCTGATCATCCTTTCCTGTTCCATGCCCTTTACCCTCCTAACGCCCGTAAACCCCTTCAAACCGCCCTGGTAACGCTTACCGGAGCATCATCATGCGGGAAGCCTCCCGAATGACCTCGCCGCTGATCCGCGTCTCGCCCCGCCCGGTGAGCACCCGGAGCACCGCGTTCATCGTCCGGTCCAGCAGCCGGAAGCACCCGAACCTTGACCCTGCCGCCCGACTGACCAGCTCGTTCAGCGCGTCCTCGTCCGCCTCCGCTCCGTAACTTGTGACGTATTCCCCGGCTTCTTCTGGCGTCAAGCCGGACAGGCGCGCGTAGCAGTCCACCCGGTTCGCCATGCGCTCAAGTTCCGGCTGCCGGAGAAGCTCGCTCAGCCGCTCCTCCCCGGCGATCACTAGCCCGGCGTCGGACTGATCCTTGATGTTGCGCAGCATCTCCATCTTCTTGAACGTGTCCCGGCTCGCCAGCTTGTCCGCCTCGTCCACGATCAGGAGGGAAGCCTTGTACGCGTTTAGATTGTAGCGAATCGCCTGAACCAGGCTGTAAATGTTCGCGCTGTTGCGCGTTACGTGCAGCTCGCCCGCGATCGCTTCCGCCAGGTCGCGGCAGCCCATCGTGTCGCTGCATTCGATGTAGGCAACCCGGCTGTTGTTGGCGGCGTATCCCCGAAGGTTGTACGTCTTGCCAAAGCCCGACCGCCCGACGACCACGCCCAGCTGCCGAAGCTGTTGGCACTGGTCGCAAAGGTTCAGAACCGTCAGCGCGTCCTTTGATTTCAGGGTTCCGACCGGCTTGCGCACTTGCGTCTTCTCGGCTGCGTCGTTCGCCTGTATGCCCGTCTTGCGCTCCAGATAGGCCGTGAGCTTCTCTTCCACGTTACGCGGATCACTCTCATACAACCCGCGCAGGTAGAGGGAAAGCGTTGTCCGGGACATGCCGATGTCCTCGGCAACGGCGGTTATGGTCGTGTCCGCCTCGATGATGTAATCATCGACCAGTTTCGCCAGCTTGGTAACGCCCTCCGGATTGATTGCCCTTTCCGACACGTTCTTCGCCCTCCTTTATAGTGCTTTCTTGCCGTATGTACGCTCAAAAACCGCTTCAGCTTGCTTCAGGTATGCCTCGTCGGGGATGCCGTGCTCGTCCTGCTCCGCCTTCCGCGTCTTTCGGAGCGCCGTTTTCCGCCAACGTTCGTCCTGTGGCAGCGCCACCACGTCCGGCTTCTGCTCCTCGCCCGGCTCCAGCGCGCCGTAGATCTTCCGCGCCTTGCGACCGGTTCCACGCGCCTCGCCTAGCTTCTCCCGGGTGGAGCGCTTGCCCGCGTTCCGCTTCTCCATGACTTCGGCGATCTCCGCCCGCGATTCCTCGGTGTAGAACCCGATGGGACGCCTGGGCGTCGCCCGCCCGATCTCCTCCTGGCTCGCCGGATCGATCACCACAAGCTCCGAAACGTCCTCCGGATAGTAGTAGATTTCAACCCGCTTTCCGATGTACTCGCGCATCTCGTCGAATTCATACCGCTCGTTGAACCTCCGGATGCCGTCCTTGTGGATGGGCACCACCTCGCGCGTCATGCACCATTGCGCGGTGAGGCCCGCAACCGGCGTGGCCACGTCGTTGTAGCGCGGCGCGTTCTGGAACAGCTCAAGTGGCTTCGTCCAAACTTCCCCGGCCTGCTTCAGCCCGCCGTGTTCCTTCAGAAGGTAATCCCTGTTCAACCATTGATCAAAGAGTTTGGGGAGATTCCCGGCCCATATCAGCTCGCCCCGATCCAGCATCCCGGAGATGTCCTTCGGAATCTTTCCCTCCGTCTTCGAGCCTGTCAGTGTGCCCGTGTAGGACGCAAACCGCGCGGAAAACCGCTTGCAGATCGTTCCGAAACTGCGTTCCACCTGCGCCTTGAGCCACGGCGAGTAGGGCTTTACGCGCCTGTAGCTGATGCCCACTTTTTGAAGGAAGCCCTTCGCCTTCTCCGAATCCAGAACGTCATAGAGCATTTGCCGCTCCTTGCGGCTCTGACCGGTGATGGCCTTGGCCGTGATTTCCTTGCCGTTGTCCATGACGATGTTCTTCGGAACCCCGTGCGTATGAATCATCTTGCGGATCGCCTCTAAGGAAACCCGCGCGTTCGGATGCTCGCAGAACACGTAACCAGCCGGAACCCGCGTCTTCACATCCAGGAACATTTCCACCACCGGCTTGAAGGCGTAGGCCTTTCCCTGTGCATCGTAGTCCCATACCCAGAAGTCGAGCGTATGCGCGTCCGCCTGAATCTCTTCCATCACCTTGAATTGGGTAGTATCGCAGATGATTTTCGGCACCATCTCACTGTTGAACTTGCGTGAACCGTTTTGCGCCAGGTAACGCGCCGGGTACACTTCCCGGTCGCGGATTTCGGCGTTCTTGAACTCCCGCACATAAACCTGATAGCTGGCTTCTGTCGATCTGCCTTCTTCCTCAAGCTCCTGCCTGAAGATGTCGTATTGCAGGCTGATACTGGGCCGGTTCTCCGCAAAACCTTTCCGCACGGAGATTTCAAGCGCCCTTTTCCGCTCTTCTTCCGTCATTTTGTAGGGCAAATACTTCTCCCTGGGCTTGCGGTACTGTGAGAGTGGCAGGTATTGGAAAGCGTAGCTTCCGCCCGTCTCCGCGCCCGGCTCCGCGTCCTTCGCGTCTGCCAGCGTCTGCGCCTCCTCAAGCGCCCGAAGCCGTCCGTTCACCGCCTGGATGGTTACGTCCATCTCCGCCGCGATCCGCTGGATTTCCTGCGCCTTCTCCCGGCCCTTCATCTCAAGAAGCGGCTTGAGCTGGCGCACCCAGGCCCGCGCTTGTTCCATCTTCGCGCCGCCCGCCTCTTCGCACAGCTTCGAGAACTTGGCCGGACCGACGTTCAAATACCAGGCCGGTTCGGCGTCCTTTGCCGGTCTCGCGGCGGCCTTCGCCGCCCGCGTAAGCCTGGCCTGTTCCTGCCGGTAACGCTGTTGAGCCTTGGGCGAGAGGGAGGAAACGGCAACCAGCACGCGAGGCTTTCCGCCGTCTTCGCGCGGCTCCGGCTTCGTCTGGTAGGCCGAAGGGTTACGATGTAGCCGGTTCATAAACCCGGTATAACTCAAGTCTTCTAGCCTCGCCGCTTCTTCTGCCAGGATATTAGCCTCGGTCATGTGTGCGTTTCCTCCCTTCTTCGTTATCTAGCTTCCCGCGACGCTTTTACGTTTCGGGCCGGAAGCCGTCCGGCCCATCATCAGGCGGGTCAGGAGGCATCCTCGGCGAACAGGATCACGTCTGCCACGTCGAGACCCAGCACATCGCAAATTTTCTTTGCCTTCGATGCGGCTGCACAGGGCTTGCCCGCTTCCCAGTTGAAGATCGTCGTGGCATTCACGCCAGCGGCCTTCGCCAGGTCGCTCTGGCTCATGCCCAGGGCGAAGCGCGCCCGAATCAGTTTCTTGCCGTCTAGCCTGATTTCCATGCTTGACCCCTCCTTATTTTCGGTGTAGAATCAATGAGTAAGCCTGGGTGATTAACTGAGTTGATTTGATTATATATCAACTGAGTTGATTTGTAAATAGGGAAAATGGAACTAGTTGATTTTTTTGGGGGGTGTCTCCATGGAGGACATATGCGCAAGGCTCCAAGTTTTGCGCTCAGCGCTGGGCATGTCACAAGTGGAGTTTGCGCGCCCTTTGGGGGTCACTAATGCCCATATATCCAAAATTGAGAAGGGGAAGACCGTACCATCCGATTCTTTAGTAAAGCTCATTTGCAGGGTCTATAATGTAAATGAGCTATGGCTGAAGCATGGAAATCAGCCCATGCGTGTCGCAGAAATTGAAGACAAAAACGAAGATATGCTTACCGAATACACGCGCGAATTCAACGATTTTTTACTGCGCAGCAAAAACGTATACATAAGAAACGCGATTGCAAATATTCAAATGATGTTTTTGCTAATTGTTGATTCTGGTTTGCAAGAGGATGATAAATCAATTGAATATTTAAGTATTTGCGAATCACTGTTTGGAATAATTTCAGACGTAGTTCTATTAATCAGAAATGGGATTCCAAACCAAAATGAAATGGCGCTTAGCGATAATGAGATACATTCGCTGTTGGATGATTATAAAATAAAAATCTTCGATAACATAAATTCAATGGCCTCTTTCTTTAAACCAAAATAGCGTTAAAGCTTGATAGTGTTGTAGAAATGTACTTGGCATAGGAACTCACGTTTTATACATTTATGCAGAGGGGGGCGGCGGCATGCCGACCCCCTCTATTTTGGGTAATTGATCAAGGCGAGTTTTTCAGGCATTGGAAGCCCAAAACCCTTATAGTTCGGCATTTACCCAATTACCCGTGCTTTTTGGCATTTGGGTAATTGATAGTCGCTCTAATAATTATCGTTAATACATCTTATGGTGCAATGTACGCGGTGAAATACGTACTTATATGCGCGTTATTCCGCGTTATTTGGGCTAACGTTCGCGGTCGATAGTTAACCATTCCTTAGCATTTCCCCACCAAAACATGAGAAAGCGCCGGTTTTTTGCTTCCGGCGCTGCGCATTTTATTTTTTCTATTTGGCCCCGCTGGCCCTCCCGCCTGACCCTCCGTGACGCCGGAACAACCTTGATTTTATTGGGTTTCTGCCGTATTTGGGTGGAACTACCCGGCCCCGTTCCGCCTAGTTCCGGCCATCCAATTCCATTCCCGTTTTGAAAGAATAAAATAATAAAGGACAGTTGTGGCGCTCAGGGACGTGACCTTTGCCATTCGCAAGGGGACGACCCACGTAATCGTGGGCGAAAACGGCGCGGGCAAATCGACGCTCCTGAAGGTGATCAACGGGCTGTACAAGGCCGACAGCGGAGAGGTATTGCTGGACGGCAAGCCGCTTGCGACCAACGGACCGGTGGACGCGCTGAAGGCCGGAATTTCGATGATCTATCAGGAACTGAACATCATCCCGGAAATGACGGTGCTGGAGAACATGTACCTGGGCCGGGAAATCATGAACTCCGCCGGAATGCTGGACCGCAGGGCCATGGCGAAGAAGGCGCGGGAATTTCTCAACCAGCAGGGGCTCTCCCACTACGACATCACCCGGAAGATGAAGACGCTGTCGGTGGCCGAGGCGCAGATGATCGAGATCGTCAAAGCCATCTCGGCGGACGCCAAGGTCATCCTGATGGACGAGCCCACCTCGTCCCTGACCGAAAACGAGGTCAATTACCTGTTCGCCAAGATCGACGAATTGAAGCGGCAGGGGATTTCGATTATCTTCATCTCCCACAAGATGGATGAAATCTTCCGCGTGGCCGACTACATCACGGTGCTCCGGGACGGCCAGCACATCCGCACCATGCCCGCGGCCGAGACGGACATCCCCCGCATCATCGAAATGATGGTGGGCCGCAAGATGAACGAGGTCTACCCGCCCAAGCACTGCGACATCGGCGAAGAGGTGTTCCGCGTGGAGCACTATTCGCAGTACGGCGTGTTTGACGACGTAAGCTTTTCCCTGCGGCGCAGCGAAATTCTGGGCTTTGCCGGGCTGGTCGGCGCGGGGCGCACCGAGATCGCCCGGGCCATCATGGGCATGGACCCCCACGAATCGGGCGAAATCACCGTGTTCGGAGAAAAGAAGCGCATCCGGGACGTGAACGACGCCATCGCGGCGGGCCTTGCGATGGTTCCGGAGGACCGCAGGCGGCAGGGGCTGGTTCTGATGCATTCGGTGGCGGAGAACATCTCGCTGGTGGCGCACCGGCATGTGTTCCACAGCGAATGGGTCCATTACAAGGGGCTTCGGGCGATTGTGGAGCGCATGGTGAAGCTGATGAGCATCAAAACGCCCTCGACCCAGACGCGGGTGGAGACATTGTCTGGCGGCAACCAGCAAAAGGTGGTCCTGGGCAAGTGGCTGGCCATCGAACCCAAGATCCTGCTGCTGGACGAGCCGACCCGCGGCATCGACGTGGGCACCAAGTATGAAATCTACAAGCTGATGCACCAGATGTGCGCCCAGGGCGTGTCGATCATGCTGTTTGATTCGGACCTCGAGGAGCTTATGGGCATGAGCGACCGCATCCTGGTCGTGAACCGGGGCCGCATCCGCGGCGAGTTCGACCGGTCCCAGGCTTCCGCGGAATCGGTGATGCACTGCGCAGTAGGAGGGCGAACCAATGGATAAGACGAGCCGCAAGATGTCCCCCAGCGAAAAAATCGCGGAAATTTACAACAAAATCGGAATCATCGCAATCCTGTTTCTGCTTGTGGTCGCCTGCTCGTTCATTTCCCCGGTGTTCCTGTCCGAGAAAAACATCATCAACCTCCTGACCCAGACGGCGGTGGTCACCATCGTGGCCTGCGGCATCACGATGCTGATCATCTCCGGCAATACAGACCTGTCCGCGGGCTCGATGGTGGCCTTCACCGGCTGCCTGATCCTGGGCACGTACAAGCAGCTGACGCAAAGTTACGGGTTCAATCCCTTCTTCGGCACGGTAACGGCCATGCTGGTAGGCATCGGAGCCAGCATCATCCTGTACCTGTTCGCGGCGTTCATCATGACCCGCTACAACGTGCCCGCCTTCATTGTGACCCTGGCGGTCTCCCAGTCGGCCCGCGGTCTTGTGTTCATCTATACCGACGGCAAGGTCATCAATACCATCGGCGACATCGTGGTGATCGGCCAGGGCAAGATCTTCGGCGTCCTGCCATGGCCCGCGGTTGCGATGATCTTTATCGCGCTGATCACCTGGGTGATCCTGTCCAAGACGCGCATGGGCAAGTACCTGTACGCCATCGGCGGCAACGCGGAAGCCGCGCGGGCGGCGGGCATCAACCAGACCCGCACCGTGATCCGCTCCTTTATTATCCACGCGATCTTCGTGGCCATCGCGGGCGGACTGTTCATGGCGCGCATGAACTCAGCGCAGCCCTCCGCGGCCGTCGGCCTGGAGTTTGACGCCATCACCGCGGCGATCATCGGCGGCGCGTCGCTGGCGGGCGGCATCGGCACCGCGACGGGCACCATCATCGGCTCCCTGATCATCGGCATCATCGGCAACATTCTGACGCTCAAATCGGTGCAGTCCTACTTCCAGATGATCATCACCGGCCTGATCATCGTGCTGGCTGTGGTCATCGACATCAAGACCAAGGGCGGAAAGCGCAACTAGGCGATTCAACAATTGTCGCATGCCTTTACAGAGAAACCGGCGAAGGCCATCGAGGCCCGCGCCTGGGAAAGTGTTCCCTCCAGGGGCCGCGCGCGGCGGAACAGGCCCGTTCACCCCGTGTTTATGCCCTCGGGCATGAATAATATCAAGAGGAGGTCCATGGTATGAAACGGATTCTTGCGCTGGTTCTCACGGTTATGCTTTTGCTCTCCTGCCTGGGCGGCATGGCGTTTGCGGAGGAGAAGGCCCGCGTGGCGTTCATCTGCAAGGGCTATCAGGACACGTATTGCCTGCTCGTCATGAACATCTTCAAGAAGTATGTGGAGGAGACCTACGCCGACCAGTTCACCGTCGACTACTTTGACGGCGAGACCGACGCGGACAAGATCACCCAGTTGATCGAAACCTGCACCGCCAGCAAGTACAACGTGATCATCATGCAGCAGCAGGACGCCGACGCGCCGGTGGCCGCCATCAAGGCCGCCAAGGAAGCGGGCATCCCGGTGGTCGTGACCGTCGGCTCCGTCAATGACGGCGGCATCAGCTACTACCTGGACGCCAACCCCGAGCAGCAGGGCGGCATCGTGGCCCAGTATGCCATCGACCAGGGCGCTCTGAAGAGGGACACCAAGGTGGCCATCCTGCAAGGCCCCGCCGGTCAGTTCCACTCCAACGGCCGCACCAAGGGCTACAACGACGCCATCACCAAGGTTGGCGCCAACAAGCTGGCCCAGGAAATCTGCGAGTGGCAGAAGAACAAGGCCCAAGCCTGCGTGGAAAACTGGCTGGTCGCGTATCCGGACCTGGAAGTCATCCTGGCCTGCAACGACGACATGGCGCTGGGCGCGATTGAAGCCATGAAGTTGGGCGGCAACGACAAGATCTACGTGGTCGGCGTGGACGCCAACGAGGAAGGCTGCCTGGCGATCAAGGCCGGGACGCTGAAAGCCTCCGTGGCGCAGGACACCATGGGCTACGCCCACGGCGCCGCCGATTTCGCCTCGAAGCTTTTGAAGGGCGAGCCGGTTGAGAGCAAAATCTGTGACAGCGTGCTGATCACCAAGGAAAATGTGGACGACATCCTTCTGAACATCCACGGCTATACCGAAGATCAGATCAAGGCCCTGGGCTGATCCAATCAGTAAAATTGTCGGTCGGACGAGGGGGCTTTGGGCCCCCTCGTCCACAAGACGGGAGAAAATGAAGATGAGCAAACATTCGATCAAACTGGGCGTCGTGCACACCAGGCGCAACATTGACAGCGACTTTTTCTGCAACGTGGACATCGCCAAGGCCAACAAAGACGCCACCGAAGCGAAGCTGAAGGCCATGGGCATTGACTTCGTAAACATCGACTTCCTCAATCCCCCGGGCATGATTAACAGCGGGCTGGATGCGCAGGCGGTCGCCGACTACATGATCCAGCAAAAGGTGGATGCGCTGTTCACCCCGCACTGCAACTTCGGCACCGAAGACGCCGTGGCCAAAATCGGCAAACTCGTCGGCAAACCCCTGCTTCTATGGGCGCCCCGGGACCCCGCGCCGAACCCCCAGGGCCTGCGCGCCACCGACAGCCAGTGCGGCGTGATGGCCACCGGCAAGGTGCTGCGCCAATTCTCGGTTCCCTTCACCTACATGACCAACTGCAATCCGGATGATGAAGTCTTTGAGCGTACCATGCGCACGTTCCTCGCTGCCGCCCACGTGGTCAAGGCCATGAAGGGCCTCCGGATCGGGCAGATCAGCGTACGGCCGGACGCGTTCTGGTCGGTCAAGTGCAACGAACTGCAGTTGCTGGAGAAATTCGGCGTGGAGGTCGTGCCGGTTACGCTGATCGAGATCCAGCAGCGCTACCAGAAAATTCTGGAAACCCGAAAGGCCGATCTTGAGCCCATCGTGGCCGACTACAGGCAGGGCTTTGACGTGCGGGTGAACGAGGAATCCCTCTACCGGGCCGCCGCCCTCAAGACCGCGCTCCGGGATTGGGCAGAGGAGCAGCAGGTGTCCGCGATGGCTTCCAACTGCTGGGGCCCAATGCGGGACATGTCGGGCATCGCGGCCTGCTTCACTTTCGGCGAACTGACCAACGACGGTATGCCCGTGGTGTGCGAGACCGACATCCACGGCGCGATCACCTCCGTCATCGCCCAGGCGGCCACCGGCTGGCAGAAGGCTTCGTTCTTCGCCGACATCACCATCCGTCACCCAACCAACGACAACGCGGAGCTGTTCTGGCACTGCGGCGTGTTCCCGCGCTCCACCGCCTCCTGCGCCTGCAAGCCCTGCATTGCGCCCAACTTTGACGAGGGCCGCCCGGCGGTAGGCAACTTCCTGATTGAGGACAGCGCCGTGACGCTGATGCGCTTTGACTGCTCGGACGACAGGTATTCTCTCCTGATCGCCGAGGGCAAGACCGTACCCGGCCCCGAGACGGCCGGCACCTACGGCTATGTGGAGTTCAAGGACTGGCCGAAGATCGAGCACAAGGTGGTCACCGGTCCCTACATCCACCATGTGGCGGGCGTACACCAGCAGGTCGCGGAGGTGCTGTACGAGGCGTGCAAGTACCTGCCGGGCCTCATGCCCGACCTGGCGGAGCCTTCGGAAGAAGAGGTTTTGAAGCGCCTTCGGTAAAAATCGCGACAAAGGGGCTGCCACGAGCATGCGCGGCAGCCCCTTTCCTTAATCAAAACGCAATCTCATGAGGTTGCGCGCCCGCGCGCCATCTGGTATAATTTCTACTCAGTTTCTCTCCGCCTTGTTTTATGGGATAAAGAATCTTTTCAGAATATGAAGGGCGATAACAATGACAAACACGAGCTCGCTGAAAAAGAGCAATCTCCTCCGGATCGTGCAGACGATCAAGGCGCTGGGCCCCGTGTCCAAGCCGGAAATCGCCGTATCGACGGGCCTCACCGGCGCTTCGGTTCACAACCTGGTCAAGGAACTGGAGAGCAAGGGACTGGTCAAGGAGATCGGCCTCAGCAGCTCCAGCGGCGGCCGCAAGGCGTCGCTGTACACGTTCAATTCCTCGAGCTTCTACCTGATCGGGTTTACCGCGACCCTCAACACCATGACCGCCGCGGTGTACGATCTGGACTACAATACGCTCTATCAGAACGACGTGGATTTCAACCTGCCCGCAAACAGCGTGGAGAGCGGCATGACCACGGTGGTCGAGGAAGTGCGCAAGGCCGTTGAGCACGCCGCCGTCATGCCGGGCACGCTGCTGGGCATCGGCGTCAGCTTTCCGGGGCTTGTGGACTATGAAAAGGGCGTGGTGATCCGGCTGACCAACGCGCCCCGATGGAAAAACGTCCCGGTCCGGGACGTTCTGGAACGCGAACTGGGCCAGCCCACGGTAGTGGACAAGGACACCAACGCCGCGCTTCTGCACATCCGCCAGTCGAGAACCCAGGCGGCCCCGGTCAACGCGGTGTTTCTGTCCATCAGCCACGGCATCGGCGCGGGGCTGTACCTGAACGGCGGCATCTTCCGCAGCAATCACGGGCTCGCGGGGGAAATCGGCCACCTGAGCGTGGATTGCGAAGGCAAGCTCTGCAATTGCGACAACCGCGGCTGTCTGGAGCTGTACATCTCCAACCGTGCGCTCTACGAAAAGGCCAAGGAAATGCTGCCTTCGCTGGACCGGGAGATGAACTACGCCGACAACTGCATCGAGACCATTGCCGCCGCCATGGAGAAGGACGGCGTGTCGCCCATGACCATGTTCACGGCCGCATCCGACCGGCTGGCCCGCTGCATCGGCGACACCATCCGCATGTACGACCCCGACGAGGTGATCATCGAATGCGCGTGGCTCAGGCGCTATGAGGAGATTTACCGCCAGCTCTGCGAGTCCGTGTTTGACAACAACAACCTCATCGACCGCTCCGCCGTGACCATCTCCCTCAATACCGTTGAAAACATCTGGGTAAAGGGCGCCGCCGCGCTGGTGTACGACAAGCAGTTCAGCAACTACACCAGCGAACTGATGGGCTTCTCCAGCGAGGCGGGAGAGGCATGAAAAGGCGAGGGGAACGCCGGAGGGTCCGTCCTCCGGACCTTCCGCCCAGGGAAATAACTCCCCCGGGGCCCCTCGCAAGGGATAATATAAAAAATGATCATTGGAAAACGACTTGTCCTTGTTGGTTCAAACCATAAAACCTTGCGTTGTGCCAATGGTAAAATGCAAAGAAGGCCCCCAAAGCGAAACGTTTGTATTTGGAATTGACATCAGTGGTCCGGGCCCAACTAGGCCACATCAACCGGCAGCGTCACGGTGATGGTTGTGCCCGCGCCGGGCACGCTGTCCACGCTGATCTCACAGCCCAAGAGGTCGACAATCCGCCGAACCAGCGTCAGGCCCAGCCCGTTTCCCTCCTTGCTCCGGGCGGTGTCCGCCTGATAGAACTTTTCAAACATCCTGCCGCGGGCTTCCTCGCTCATGCCGATGCCGCTATCCGAAACGGAGACGACAACGCGATCCCCCGCCTGCGTCAGCCGCGCTCCGATTGTGCCGCCCTCGGGCGTAAATTTGATGGCGTTTTCAATCAGATTCAACCACACTTGCCGCAAGAGCTCTTCGCTGCCGTAGTAGGGAACATCCTCCAATTCGATGTCCAGCTCCAGCCCCTTCGCGCTCCAGCGGGGTTCCAGGAACAGGAACGCGTCGCGGATCTGCTCGTCCAGCCGGAACCGCGCTTTTTCCACGACGATGCCCTGGTTTTCCAGCTTGGAAATCTTCAGAATGTTGCCCGCCAGCGTGGAAAGCTGCCTGGTGCTTTCGATAATGGCGGTGGTATACTCCATCGTCTCCGCCTTGGTCAGCGCGTCCCGCTGCAAAAGCGTCGCGTAGCCCTCGATGGCGCCCAGCGGCGTTCGAAACTCATGGGAGACGCTTGCGATAAAGTCGTTGCGCAGCGTTTCAATGCCGCCCAGATCCCGGACCATCTTGTTTAAGTTGACCGTCATGTCCCGGATCTCGCGCACGCGGTTGTTTTCCGGCAGAAAGACGGTAAAATCGCCGCCCGCAACCCGTTCGGTCGTCTGGCTGAGCCAGGTAATGGGCCGGATGATGCTGCGCCCGATCACGATGGAGATGATGGTGCCCACGATCAGGCTGACCAAAAGCAGGAGGAAGATGCCCAGAAGCGGACTGCGTCTGGGCGTGAAATAGAGCCCGGAATGGATCGCGCCCAACGCCATCAGGAAAATGATGAAGCTGGTGGCAAGCAGGATGGCGAAGACCACCACCACGAAGAAAAACCACAGCGTATGGGGTTTGGACTTAAACACTTTTCCGCACCACCTTGTAACCCAGCCCGCGGACCGTCAGGATGGAGATGTCCGGATTGTCCTTCAGGCGCTCCCGCACGCGGTTGATGTGTACATCCACCGTCCGCTCCTCCGATTGGGATTCCGGCCCCCAGATCTCGTCCATCAGGTGCCGCCGGGTGAAAATTCTGCCTGGATAGGAAGCCAGCTTGTACAAAAGCAGAAACTCCTTCTGCGGAAGCGGCAGCAACTCATCTCCGCAGGCGATGGTCATCTGGTCATAGTCCAGCACCGTGCCACCGATGGCGAGCCTGTGCTCGCTGACGATCCGGGCCCGCCGGAGCAGCGCGCCCACCCGCAAAATCATCTCGTTCACGTCGACGGGTTTGACCATATAGTCGTCCGTACCCACCAGAAAGCCCCGCTGCTTGTCCTGAAAGCTCTCCCGGGCGGTGACCATCAAAACCGGCAGGTCCGGCCGCTCTTTGCGCAACGCCTCCGTCAGCTGATAACCATCCATGCCCGGCATCATGATGTCGGAGATGACCAGATCCACATACTCCGCTTCCAGGGCCTCCAGCGCCTTCAGCCCATCCTCCGCGCCCAGCGCACGGTAGCCGCTCTTTTCCAGCGTGGTCATAAACAGGCCTCGCATGCGCCTGTCGTCCTCAACGACCAGAACCGTAAACACGGCCCATCCCTCCCCCGCATTCGGGCCTTCTCCTCCGCATTATACCAGCGCGTGCCGCGCCCGCGCAACCATCCCGTGCTACGCGCGGCCAACGCCGCGCTTCGTCCCCTCCAACCGTTCCCGGCGGCTTGCGCGCCGGAAACAAAGCAAATCATCAAAAGTCTCGTTCCGCTTCATTCGCTTCCGGCGACCTGTGCGCCGGAAGCGTGTTTCTTTCATAGTTCTCCTATGCGCTTCAAAACCGCGCCGCGGTGATCCGGACGCATCCCTATTCATACCGGAGCGCTTCGATGGGCAGGAGGTTGCTGGCCTTGTTGGCCGGATAGGAGCCGAACAGAACGCCCACCAGGATGGAAAAGCCCAGCGCGCTGCCCGCCACGGTGAAGGACATGTTCATCGCAAGCCCCATCAGCCGACCCACCACCTGCAATACGCCATAGCCCAATAGCAGCCCCAGCACGCCGCCCACCAGTGAGATGGCGACAGCCTCGCTCATAAACTGCAGCATGATGTCCGCCTTCTGCGCGCCGATGGCCTTGCGGATGCCAATCTCCCGGGTTCGCTCGGACACCGAGACCAGCATGATGTTCATGATGCCGATGCCACCCACCAATAGCGAAATCCCGGCGATGCCCGCCAGCATCAGGGTCAGGGTGTTTGTGATGTTCCCCATCACGTCGAGCAGCTGCGACTGGCTGCGGATGGTGTAGTCGTCCGCATTCCTCGTCTTGCGGAAGGTGAAATCCTCCAGGGTCGCCATCGCGCGGTCGATGTCCGTCTGCTGGTCGGACAGGGCGTTGGCGCTGAAGCTGGTGATCCGGGTGTTCGCCATCATCCGCTGCGCCAAGGTGAAGGGGATCATCACCACGTCGTCCTGAGAAATGCCCATGGTTTCGCCCCGCTCCTGAAGGAGGCCCACAATCTGTAGGCTCTTGCCACCGATCTGCACGGCTTCGCCCACGACGTTGCGCTGACCGAACAGCGCGTCCGCCACGTCGACGCCCACCACGCACACGGGGCTGCGGTCCAGCATGTCGTTCTGGGCCAGAAAGCGTCCGCTGGCGATTTCGTAGTCCGCGATTTCCATATAGTGCTCCGTCACGCCGTAGACGGTGGTATCGTGTGTGTTGGTGCCCGCCTTGCTGGTGAGGCTTGAGGAGAGCACCGGCGACACATAGCGAACGCCGCCTTCTCCCTCCAGCGCCTCCAGCTCGCTCAAATCCAGCGGCACCTTGTGGTCGGACTGGATGTTGACAGTGATCCGGTTGGTGCCCAGACTTGAAATCTGGCCCGTTACCGAACCCATGGCGCTCTGCCCGATGGACACCAGCGTCGTGACCGACAGTACGCCGATGATCACGCCCAGCATCGTGAGGAACGAGCGCATCTTGTTCTCCCGGATGGCGGAAAACGCCATCCGGATGGCCTGTAAAAAGCCCGTCATGCGTCCGCCTCCTTTCCGTAGGCCGCTTGGAGTCCGTCATCCTCCACCGGGAATATGCGGCCGTCGCGGATCGCCATGCGCCGCTGCGCCTCCAGGGCGACGTTTCTGTCATGCGTGATCAAAAGGATGGTATTGCCCTGCTCGTGCAGTTCGTGCAGCATGCCGATGATCTCGCCGCCCGATTTGGAATCCAGGTTGCCGGTTGGCTCGTCCGCTAGGATCAGCGACGGGTTGGTGGACAGCGCCCGCGCGATGGCCACGCGCTGCTGCTGGCCGCCGGAGAGCTCCGAGGGGCGGTGCTTCATGCGCTGCTGGAGGCCCACGCGCTCCAGCGCCCTGGTCGTCCTCTCCCGCCGCTCAGCCGCGCCGACCCCCTGATAGATCAGCGGAAGCTCCACATTTTCATAGGCGGTCAGCTTGTGCAGGAGATTGAACTGCTGAAAGATGAAGCCGATCTTACGGTTTCGGATCACCGCCAGCGCCCGCGCCGGTAGGTCCGCCACGTTTTCGCCGTCCAGCAGGTACTCGCCCTCGTCCGGATAGTCCAGGCACCCGACGATGTTCATCAGCGTCGATTTTCCGCTGCCCGACGGACCCACGATGGCCACGAATTCCTGGTCCTGAATGGTCAGATTCACGCTATCCAGCGCATGGATGGTCTCGCCGCCCATCTGGTAACATTTGGTGATGTTTGAAAGTTGAATCAATGTGCTCCTCCCGGCCTTAACGGCCGAGGCCCGTCCGGGCCATCGGGAAGGTGTTCGCGCGCTGGTTTCCGGTGCTGCTCTCCCGCTCCCGGGTGACCAGCACTTTCTCGCCTTCCTGGAGGCCGGAGACGATCTCCACATAGTCGCCGTCCGATGCGCCGGTCACGACGTTTTCGGTACTGCCGTTCGCCAATGTCACATACTGCTGGCCATTTGCTGTGGAGATCGCCTCCACCGGCACGCGCAGCACGTCCTGCTTGTCCTGGGTCACGATGTTCGCGCTGGCCGACATGCCGCTCTTCAGCCCTTTTGATTCGTCCAGCAGGAGGGTCACGTCAAAGCTGGCCACGCCGTTGTTCACCGTGCCGGTATCGCTGATCTTGGTGACGGCGCCGCCATAGGTCTGTCCTTCCCGCGCGTCCACAGTGACGGTGGCCTTCTGCCCCACTTCCACGTCCGCGATGTCCAGCTCGTCCACGCTGGCCACCAGTTCAAAGCTGTCCACCGACTGGAGCTTCACCACAGCGGTATTCTCCTCGACGGCTTCGCCCTCCTCGCAGTTGACCTCCGTGACCACGCCGGTGATCGGCGCGCGGACGACCAGCCCTTCCTTCTCCTTCTGCGCGTTGTCCAGCGACGTGCGCGCGTCCTCATAAGTCAGAAGCGCGGACTGAAGATCTGAGGACGGGATGCGTCCGGTGATGTAGAACAGCTTGGCGCCGCTGACCACCGAGTCGTTTTCATCGTAATATACCTTGTCGATGGTGCCGCCGATGCCGGTGATGGGAACGGGCATGTTGATTTCCGTGACGCCTTCGCCCAGCGGCTCGCCCTGCAGCGTAGTGACCTTGACAGACAGGCCCACGTCGTAGTCGTCATCCGGGAAGGAGACGGTCATCCGATCGTTGGTCAACTCGTCCACCGTGCCCTTGATCTCCTTGTCCTCCTGCCATACGCTGACCTGATCGCCCACCTTGATGGCGGAACTCCCTCCGCCGGGCACGAACTGCACCTTCAGCCGGTCGTCCCGGGAGATGATCGCAAGATACCCGGTCGTGCGCATGAGGGTGGCGATGTCGTCGTCCTCCTCCGCCACAACGATCTTCAGCGTGCCCGCGGCGGGCGCGTATACGTAATAGTCCTTGCCGCTGTCCCGGATATCCGAAAGCGCCACCTGCGCCGTAAACAGATCAGACTGCAGCGATGTGATCTCCGATTCCAGATCGTCGCTGGACATCACCATCAAAACGTCGCCCTCGTTCACCCGGTCGCCGGCTTCAACGTTCAGCTGATCCACCTTTCCGGTGGTCTCAGTGTACACCGATTTTTTTGTGGTCGCCTGCAGGCTGCCGTCGCCGGAGGACGTTTCGGTGATGTTCCCGCGGGTGACTTCCGCAAAGCGGCCCGCCGTCAGCTGAGAACCAGACGTTCCCGCGCCTGCGCCTGCGCCTAAGGCCGGCGCTTCACCCACCGCGTTTCCGTCCACCCTGTTATTCAGAATGCCGGGCAGGAAAAGACCCGCGACGACCGCGAGGATCGCCACCATCACCGCCCATTTGACCCAGCCGTTTTTCTTTTTACGCGTCATCATATCATTTCCTCCACTGTGCGGCCCGTTTTCCGGGGGCCTGACGCATATATCCTAGCACCCGAACATCAACCCACTGTCACAAATACGCCGCACAGTGTAAAGAATGTGAAAGGTTCGCGGGGAGGCGGCATCCGCACGGTTTGTCGCAGGGAGCAACAGGCTTACGGGCACAGTTCTCGCACCACACACTTTCCGCTGTCCGGAAAATCGCTACAAGATCACATGCTCTGAAGGCCGTCGTAGCGGGCCACGGCGCGGCGGAAGTCTGCGGAGGCGTATTGACTTCCCCGGTCGGTATGAAAGATCAATCCCCGCCCTGGTCTACGGTTCTTCACAGCGTTTTCCAGCGCGGCGATGGCCAGATTCCGGTCGATGGTTCGGCTTACCGCCCAGCCTACCACGCGCCTTGAACAGATGTCAAGCACACTGCACAGATACAGCCAGCCTTCGTCGGTTCGGATGTACGTGAAATCCGAGACCCAGACCCTGTTGACGGTGACTGCCCTGAAGTCACGGTTCACGAGGTTGGGGAATACTGAAAGACCGTGCTTCGAATCCGTTGTCGCCACGTGCCGTCTGAGCGTTATCGGAACCAGTTCGGATTCGAGCATCAGCCGCCGGACGCGCTTTCGCCCAACCGTCCAACCGTCCAACCTTCCCGCCGGATCTGGCGCTGGATCTTTCGCCCGCCATAACGGCGCTTGCTCTCGTAGAAGATGTTCTTGATCTTCGCCGTCAGCACTTCGTTCTGGCGGAACCGAGCGGGTCGCGCAAGCTCACGTGCCGCCCACTCGTAGTAGCCCTGACGGCGTACGTTTATGGCCCGGCACGCCTGGCTCAGGCGCAGTTTTCCCGCGTGTTTCCGGATCACTGCGTACTTTACTGCGGGCGCTTCGCAAAGTACGCCGACACTTTATCCTGAAAATCTCTATGCGATATTGGGTCGGGGTACGAGCTCTGCCGCATATCCGAGGGATTCCAGCTTTGCCTTCATATTGCGAACTACGCGATCCTTGCTCTGTTGATCCAGGTAATCTGGCCCGAGTTCACGGTAGGGTTCCCGCCGAAGAAGGACAAAATAGCACACGGTCAATAGTGTTACTGTCAAGCAGAAATCCCCGTAAAATGGCAAACAAAAATCCCTAGTGATTTGACACTATTGTAATTTAGGATAAAGCCATTTGAGTTTATCCCTGGCGGCGTCGGTCGTGAAGTGCCAGTCAACGGATTTAGAAGCAGCATTTCTATGTTGCTCCCAGGGAACAAGCTGAGAACGCAGGGTATCCAGATCGGGGATTCTCCTGTCCAAGCACTGCTTTGTCAGTGCGTTGAGTTCAATCTCGGCAATATTCAGCCAACTGCCATGCTTGGGGGTATGGTGAATTTCCAGACGTTTTGCCAGGTGTAACGCAATCTTCGGCGGGAACGCCTCATACAGCGAAGAAATCGTGTGGGTATTCAGGTTGTCCATGACAAGTCGGATTTTCTTGGCTCCGGGATAATACACCTCCAGCAGTTCGCGAACCTGCAGGGCCCAGTCTCTCTTGGTACGCCGCTGCGAGGCATGCACATGACGCCAGTTCGCCAAAGGTTCTGTGAAAACGAAGATGCTGCACACGCCGTTGCGTATGTACTCGTAATCCACTTTTCTCGGCTTGCCCGGTTTCATCGCAATGGGCTGGAGCTTTTCTCCCAACAACTGAACCGGCTGTTCGTCCATGCAAATCACGGGGATCTCTTCGTCATAGGGTAACGCATACACTTCCAGCACGTCTTCCATGCGGGCGACGAACTCTCCGCTGTACTGGGCGGGGATACACCACTGTTTCTTCAGGTGAGGCTTAAGCTCCGTTTTTTTAACACCCGGCGAACAGTCTCCCGGCTCACTTCCGGCATGATGGACAGTTCTATCACCTTCTCCGTCAGCAGCCGCACCGTCCACCGGGAAAAACCCTCCGGGGCTTCCCCACATGCAAGCGCAATGATTCGCGCTTCCTTTTCCCCCGTGATGATGGCTGCGCGTGGCGGCTTTTCCCGTTTTTGAAAATGAAGCGTGTATTCAAGCCCGCGTTCACAATAATCCCGAATCGTATGATAGACCGTAACGTCGCATACCCCGCATCGAACCGCGATTTCCTCCTGAGTCAGAGGCTTTCCCACGCTCTCGTCCGCCATGAGCAGTACGTTCGCACGTTTTCGATACCGCGGCGACGTTTCTGCTCCGTTGAGTATCTCCGCTACTCGCGCCCGATCTGTTCCGCTTAGCTGTACCCCGTACTTCTTCTTCATCCCTATACCCTCCAGCTCCAGCTCTTGGATATAGTCTATTCCTTAATTGTAATATTGTTAAATCACTAGGTTGTCAATCATGGGTGGGTAGGCGGTGTCAATGTGGGCTATGCGTTCCTCTGCGTCCCACCGGATGATGGTTTCCTGTTCGGCCTTACTGAGCTTGTCCATGTTCGGCTCCTTTCGTATAGCCCCTTGTCCATGGTGGATTTTCCCTTGGTTCTCTTTTTCCGTGGTTCTCCATGAACCTTCGTACTATTCCTATACGCCGGGTGCTGTACCACCTGTGACAGGCAAAGGGCAAGAAAACAAGAAATATAATCCTACTGTAATTATATGGATTAATTCAAGACCACAAAGGGCCGGGGTTCCAGCGTCACGTCAGGACAAAATGACCTGCCCCCCGTCATTATACCAAACCCATTGTTAGGATTCCCCATCAGG
>CALGYL010000181.1 GCA_937934775.1 uncultured Clostridia bacterium | reverse complement strand
GCTTATACTAAAGGAAAACATTAATCACTCCAAAGCGCCAAGGGGTTTTCGATGCAGAACAAGGAGCCGAAGCGAGGCGTAGCAGCGCTACGTTGAGCGGAGAGCGACACAGTTCTGCGCGAAAAGAACCAGCGCAACGAGTGATTAATGTTTGGAGTTAGTATTAATCGATAATCCCTCGGCCCTTGGATGCTTTTATCATTCGCATTGGGATAAAACCACACAAAACATAAGAAACAGGAAGGCGAGGGCCCGCTTTCCTGTTTGCTTTTGGTTCTCCGCTTGCGCGCGTGGTTCCCTCCGCCGCCCGGACGGCCGCTACACGACCATCAAATCCCGGTCCAGCGCGTTCAGGCACTCGCAGCCGTCCTCGGTGACCAGAACCAGATCCTCCACCCGGACGCCGAACCTGCCCGCGAGGTACACGCCCGGCTCGATGGAGAACACCATGCCCGGCTGCGCGACGGCGGGACTGACGGCGCTGACATCCGGCGGCTCGTGCACCTCCAGCCCCAGCCCGTGACCGGTGCGGTGCAGGAAGTTGGGGCCGTAGCCCGCCTGCTCGATGACCGAGCGGGCCGCGCGGTCGATGTCGGAAAGCCGGGCACCCGGCCGGACCGCCGCCTTGCCCGCCTGATTGGCGGCGCGGACGATCTCGTAGACTTTTTTCTGCTCGTCCGAGGCCGCCCCGAAGAACACGGTGCGGGTCATGTCGCTGAGCGCGTGGTCCACGTTCACGCCGACGTCCAGAATTACCGCGTCGCCCTTTTGAAGCCGCGCCTTGCCCGTGGCGTGGTGCGGCTCTGCGCAGCCCGCGCCGAAACAGATCAGCGGCTCAAAGCCCAGGCCCGACGCGCCTTCCAAAGCGCCCAGCTCGTCGTACCTTCGAGCTACGTCCAGCTCAGTTTCGCCTTCTGCGAGGCGGGTACGCAGCTGACCCGTCACCCGGTCGTTCATGCGGGAACTGGCGCGAAGCGCTTCGATTTCCTCCTGATCCTTCAGCATCCGCGCCTCGTCAACCGGTCTGGAGCCATTGACGGGCCGGATGTCCCCGCGGACTTCCATCAGGGACAGAAGGAACCGGCTGGGCCAGGCCTTGTCGATGCCAAGCCGCCCCGGGGAGACGTGGGCCGCCAGCGCCTGAACGCTGTCGTCGCTATCGTCAAACTCGACGAGCCGCAGGCCCTCCACCCGGGGCGTCGCGAACATGTGGTTGACGAACAGCTTGCACTCGCCTTTGTCAATCAGAAGCGCCAATAGCCGCTCGCCCGGCGCGATCCAGAGGCCGGTCAGATAGTAAATCGATTCGGTGGACGTCACCAGCGCCTGGGACAGATTCATTTGCTCCATGCCTGTCATGACGCGGCTCAACCGGGAAGTTTTCATGCGTCCTGCTCCTTTACAGCCTCGATTACCCAGTAGCCGCCGCCGCGCTCGATCACCTGGGCGGCGCCAAACAGCGCCTCCAGGTATTTCAGCGCCGACGGCGCGCCCTGCTGTTTGCGGATGACGATGTACAGCCTGCCGCCCGGCGCGAGTTTTTCCTTCGCCTCGGCGAACAGGCCATAGATCACCTGCTTGCCCGCGCGGATGGGCGGGTTGGTGACGACCGTCTGAAACGGGCCTTGAAGCGCCTGAAGTCCGTCGCCGGTATAGACCGTGGCGTTTTTCGCCTGATTCTGGATGATGTTCTTGCGGGCCAGGTCCGCCGCCCGGGCGTTGACATCGGTCAGGTAAACTTCCGCGCCGGGGTTTTTCAGGGCCAGCGGCACGCCCATCGCGCCCCAGCCGCAGCCAAGGTCCGCCACGCGGCCGGAAAGCGGCGGCAGTGACTCGATCAGGAGGCGGCTTCCGGGGTCCAGCCCGTCGCCCGAAAAGACGCCCGCGTCGGTGTGCATCGTCAGCGTCAGCCCCAGCACCCGGAGGATGATCTCCCGGGGCTTGTGGGGCGCGGACGGGTCGGGCGTAAAATAGTGTTCGCTCATGGGCTCATCTCCGTCAGCGCGTACAAGCGCGCGATTTCTTCCGGCGAGAGTTTCCGGTACTGGCCGGGCGCGAGGGCCTCGTCCAGCATGAGACCGCCCACCGACTGTCTGCTTAGCGCCTCCACCGGGTGCTGGATCGCCGCGAACATTCGCTTGACCTGATGGAATTTGCCCTCGTGTACGGTCAGAAGCGCGATGGAAAACGCGTCCGACGCCTCGAGAATCTCAAGGCGCGCCGGGCGCGCGGTGAAATCGCTGAGCGCAAGACCTTCCGCCATGCGCAGGACATCCTCTGAAACAAGTCGGCCCGTCACCCGCGCGCGGTAGACCTTGTTGACCATAAAGCGGGGCGAGATCAGCCGGTGCGCCAGCTGGCCGTCCTCGGTGAGCAGCAGAAGCCCCGTCACATCCCGGTCCAGCCGTCCGACGGCACACAGTTCGTCCGTCCGAAGCCCCGGCGGCAGCAGGCCGAACACCGTTGAAAAATGCGCGTCCTCCCGCGCGGTCACGCAACCGGCGGGCTTGTTCAGCATCAGGTGCAGCGGCTCCCGCTTCCCGATGATCACCCCGTCCAGCGTCACCGCGTCCCGCTCGGACGCGTTATAGGCACCGTCCCGCACCGGCGCGCCATTGACACGGACGCGCCCCTGCGTGATGGCCTCCCGCGCTCTTGCGCGCGAGGACAGCATTTCTCCGACCAATCGATCCAATCTCATGGGGATATTTTACCATGTTTTGAAGGAGGCTACAACGGTTTTCTTGGCGGAAGAGGCGGGGGTTTATCGCGGGGCCCCGTAAGCGGCATGATGCCCCTTGACCTCGCGCAGGGGGATATCTTTCTCGGATCTGTGCCACCGGGAGCGATAGGGGACGGGATAAGGCTGAACGGGGGTTGGTTTACGACGGTTTCCGTTCGGGGAACAGCGCTTCGTGGGGTTTGCCGTCGTCGATCAGGTCGATAAACGCCCCGTCGATTGCGCGCCCGTCCAATGTGACGCCCTCACGGCCCCGGATGGAGCGCAGGCGGTAGCTGGAAGCGCCGACCCGGATGGTCAGCGCGGCCTCTTCCCGCCCGGGGCGGATCAGCGTGCACAGCCTGGCGCGGCTGCCCTCCCGCTCGTAGCCCAGAAGGTACTTAATCGCCGCGCGGCACAGCCAACTGGCAGCCCCGGTGTACCAGGACCAGCCGCCGCGCCCGGCGAACGGCGCTTCGCCGTACACGTCGCCCGCCAGTACATAAGGCTCCACCCGGTAGCGCAGCGCGCCCGCCTCGGTGTCTGTATGGTTGACCGGCAGGATCGCATCCAGCGCCTGCCACGCGCGCTCCGCGTTGCCCAGCATCGCGAAGGCCATCACCGCCCAGCAGGCGGCGTGGGTGTACTGGCCGCCGTTCTCCCGGACGCCCGCAGGGTATCGGGCGATGTAGCCCGGGTCGCGGGGCGAATCCGTGAGCGGCGGGGTCAAAAGCTTGATCAGCTGGTGCTCTGGGTCATAGAGCTGGCTCCAGGCACTGTCCATCGCCTGCCTGCAGCGGTCCTGATCCAGGCCCGCCGCCACCGCCCAGCATTGGGCGATCAGGTCGATCCGGCAGCCGCCTTCGGTCTGATTGGAACCGAGCGGCGCGCCGTCCGCGTAGTAGGCGCGGCGGTACCACGCGCCGTCCCAGCCGGAATCCTCCACCGCCGCCCGCATATGGGCGGCGATGGCGGTCAGATATTCCCGCGCGTCCGGCGAATCGGTGACATGCGCGTAGTCCTCCGCCACCACGCTCAGGAACTGTCCCAGCCATACGCTCTCGCCGCCGTCCCGGCCCACCAGGTTCATGCCGTCGTTCCAGTCGCCGCCGCCCATCAGCGGCAGGCCATGGGCGCCAGTCATGATAGCGGCGCGGCGAATCGCCCGGAGGCAGTGGGCGTCCAGGTTTTCGCGGGTTTCCGACACCTCGGGGACGCCGTACCAGTCGTCGTCGCCCTCCGGGATGGGAACGTCCGCAAGGTAGGAAGCTTCTTCGTAGAGCACGCCCCGGTCGCCGGTCTCCCGTACATAGGCGGCCGCCACATAGGGCAGGAACAATAGGTCGTCGGAGATCCGGGTGCGCACGCCGGTGCGCTCCGGATGCCACCAGTGCAATACGTCGCCCGATTCAAACTGGCGCGCGGCGCAGGTGACGAGGTGGGCGCGCACCAGAGAGGGTTCGATGGGGATCAGCGCCAGCATGTCCTGCAGCTGATCGCGGAAGCCAAAGGCCCCGCCCGCCTGATACAGCCCCACCCGGCCCCACACGCGGCCCGCCAGCGCCTGCGCCGGAAGCCAGCGGCCCAGCATCTGATCTGTCAGCGGATCACCCGTCTCCGGCACGATCCGGGAGAGCAGATCCTCCCACTTTTCCCGGGCGCGGTCAAGGCGCGCCTGCCCATCGCCCCAGGCGGAGAGCGCCTCGCGGCAGCCCTCCCGGGCGGGCGACCAGCCCACCAGCAACTGCATGCGGGCACAGCCGCCCGGCGGCAGCGCGACGGGGGCCCGAAGGCCCGCCGCGGAATCGATTTCAAGCTCCTCCGGCGCGAGTCCTTCGCCTGTCAAAAGCGCCGCGAAGCCGCAGCCCTCCATGCCGCCGGAGGCGAGAACCATCGGCGGCTCGGGAAACGCGCATGTCAGCCGGATGTCGCCGCCGTCGACGCCCATCAGCCAGTCCACCGAAGCGGTCAGCTTCAGTTGGCGGGCAAGGCCGCCCGCGTTGTGCAGGGTCAGGATCAGGCACTTGACCGGCAGGTCCGCATCCACAAACTGATCGATCGTCCAACCCAGCGTGCCCGCGCCGGAGGTGAAATGGCTGACGCCCGGTCGGTGTTCCACGCGGAAGGGCTGGGCAAGGCCCCGCTGCTCGGGCAAGAGAGACGCGTAGGCGCGGCCGTCGGAGAGGATCAGCCGCTCGCCCTCGCCTTCCCGCATAGGATCGTTGGTGAACGGGGTCAGCCGCCCGCCTCGGCTGTTTTTGGCGAAGGTGAAGCCGCCGCCCCGCTCCGAGACCAGCGCGCCGAAGCCGCCCGCGTTCACCAGTACGTTGCACCAGGGCGCGGGGGTGGGGCGGCCGGGCAGCAGGTCGATCACGTAGCCGCCTTTGGCGAAGCCGCCCCAGCCGTTGAATTTCTCCCGTGGCGCATCGGGCAGCGAGAATCCGCCGCGAAGCCGCGCCTTTGGCGCTTCCGGTAGTTCGGGCAGCGCGCGCAGCCGCGCCCGGAGCGCTGTGTCCAGCGGTTCCGATCCGTCCAGAAAGACGGCGGAGACGGCCTCGATCAGCGCGCGCTGGGCGCTGGTCAGTGTCGCGCCCTCCAGAAGAAACGCGCCGCCCGATTCCAGCACCATATCCGCCAGGTGGCTTGCGGCCACCTGAGCGCGGAGCGCGTCCCGCACCGGCTGCTCGTAGTCGTTGCCGTAGTCGTTGATCAGCACCAGATCGCACCACACGCCCATCGTGCGGTAAAATTCGTGAGCGCGGAGCGCGTCCCGGACCAGCGTCATGTGGGCGGTGGAGTTGACCCGGACGGTGACGAGCGGCAGGTCGCCGGAAATGCCCAGCGCCCAGAGCCCAGAGACGTTCAGGCGGCAGGGCGGCGCGTTCGTTCCGCGCTGAGGGAACATCAGAAGGCGTCCGGCCCGCTGCAAAAGCTGGTGCCGCGCCGGGGCCAGGCCCAGAAAATCCAACATCGACCGGGCCTGAGAGCCGGCCAGAAGCAGGGACCTTCGCGCGTCCTCCGCCGCCTGGTGGCGGGCGCGCATTTTCGACAGCGCCTCGCCGTCCTCCGCAATGCCCGCAAAAAAGGCCAGTTGCCGCCGCCCGCCCGCCGGGAGCGTCAGGCGCACCCTGAGCGCCGCGCAGGGGTTTAACGTCGCGTCGGAGGCGTTTGAAAAGGATTTGGACAGGGAGTCCGGGTCGGCGAGCGAACCCTCGCGGCCGGTGAGCTTCTCCAGGTCGATCTCATGGGTCAGCTTCAGCCCTTCCGCGCCCGAAAGCGCGTACAGAAGCACCGGGTGGCTGCCGCCGTGCCGGGGCTTGCGGGTAAAGACCAGCGCGCCGTCCTCAAACCGGGCGCGCACAAACAGGTTCTGGAACGCCGGATGGGCGCGCATGTCGCCCTCCGCGCACAGCGCCACCTTGAAACAGCCTGTGACTTCGATTTCAAGCGGCTGGGACGCGTGGCTGGTCAGTTCGAGGCGCTGGATCAGCGCGCCGTCCTCCGGGGAGACGCAGGCGGTCAGCCGGGATTCCAGCTCGTCCGTCCTGGTCAGAACCGTCACGCAGCCCGCCTCGAAGCGGACCCGCTGGCTTGCGGCCATTCTGGGGCAGATGCCGCTGGCGGTGAAGGACAGGCGGCGGGCGGGAATCCGGATGTGTACCCACATGCCGTCGTCGCCGTCCGCCCGCGCCGACCAGCGGCCCATCATAACGCCCTTTGCGCGCACGAAACCGGCGCCCGACGCGGTAAAGAACGCGGTGGTGCCGCCGCCGTAAATCAGGTGCGAGTCCTGAGGGCCCGCCGCGGCGCAGCCCGTGTGCGCACCCTGGCGGGGCCGCGCATCCTCCGGCTCCGGCTCGGACTGAGCCCGGCGGAACGCGCCGCGCACCGGCTTTTCGCTCAGTAGCAGCGTCAGTTCCCGGACCTCCGGAAGCGTGGAGAACGCCCTGACCAGCGCGTCGCCGGTCAACTGGTTGGCGATGGCGGCCAGGATCATTCCCTGATGGTGCGCCATGTGGCTCATGACCACCCGGTGGGACTCGCCTTCCGGCAGGCGCTGCGGCGCGTAGTCGATGGCTTCATAAAGGCCCATCGGCCCCTGAAAGCCCGCCTGTTGCATGGCTTCCACGTTGTGGATTGCGCCCTCCGCGTCCACCGGCAGGGCCAGAACCGACGCGTAAGGCGCGATCACCCGCTCAAAGGCGGTGCCCCGGAGCGACAGGCTGGGCAGGCCGAAGGCGCGGTACTGGTAATTCATCATCAGATCGAATGCGTTGTAGCCCGACTCCGATACGCCCCAGGGCGCGCCGGATGACTTCTGCGCCGCCACCACCGCGCGTTCGGTTTCATAGAGCAGCGAGCCCCGCGGCGCGCGCAAAAACAGCATCGGCATCAGGTATTCGAACATCGTGCCGCTCCAGGAAACGAGCGCGGCGCTGCGGCCCGTTCGGGCCATGCCCCGGCCCAGCTTCGACCAGTGCTTGACGGGCACCTGCCGCATCGCCATCGCGGCGAAGCTCAGGATGCGGGATTCGGAGGCCAGAAGGTCGTAGTGTCCCGAGGACAGCTGGCCCCGCTCGCAGTCAAAGCCGATGTAGAAGAGATTGCGGGACTTGTCGTAGAGCCTGGAGAAATCCATGTTCCGGGCCAACGTATCCAGGCGCTGAGCCAGCGCCTCGTCCAGCGGTCGGACGAGGACCGCGGTGGTCAGAAGACATACGGCCAGATTACCGCCGTCCACGCTGGACACATATCGGGGCCGAAGCGGTTTCAGTGTGCCGGTGTCAAACCAGTTGTACAGGTGGCCGTGCCACTTTTCCAGGTTTTCCAGCGTTTCCACGGTGCGGGTGGCGCGGCGAAGCATCTCCTCGCGCCCGATCAGGTCCATCAAGTTTGCTGAGGCGCAGGCCAGAAGGTACAGCCCGATGTTGGTGGGCGACGTGCGCGCCGCCTGCCCCACTGGGGGATCCAACTGCAGGTTGTCGGGCGGCAGGCCCGGCCCGTCCTCGGGCGTCTGGGACTCGAAGAAGCGCCAGGTGGCGCGGGCAAGGCCCAGGAGGATGTCGCGCTGGGCGTCCGGCAGTTTCCCGGTTTCCGTCGGGGCGGCCAACAGCCGCATCCAGCCGGGGGCGACCAGAAACAGCGCGGCAAGGCTCAATGTCGGAAGCGGCCAGCTCGGGTTGAACAGCCCCGGCAGCGTCAGAATCGCCGCCGCGCGGGCAGCCACCACCGACAGATCCCGCCCGCCCGCGCCTTCCGCGTCGGCGGCGGGCACCCACTCCAGTAGCCCCCGGCCGGTCCGGAACTGCCGGTAGAGCGCGCGGCACACGGCGGACAGCGTGAAGGCCGCCTCCGATGGGAGCAGCGCAAGGCTCGCAGCCGCGCGCTGGATGGAGGCGCGGGAGGGGGGCAGCAGCGCGGGCAGGAAGGCGTAGGCAAAGCCGGTCAGGAGCGCCGCGGCGTTTCCCGACCAGAGGCCGACGATCAGCGTCAGAAGCGCCGCGCCCGGAGAAAGGCTGCGCACCAGGTTGGACAGAAGCATCCACCTGCCCAGCGCGTCGCCCGCAAGGCCGGTGAAGCGGATCAGCTGCCAATCGCCCCGCGTCCAGCGCTCCATGCGCTTGAGGTAGCCGGGCAGCGAGGGAGGGAAGTCGTCGTACACCGCCACGTCCGAGGCCAGCCCCGCGCCGGCAAGCAAACCTTCGATCAGGTCGTGGCTCAGGATCGCGTTGTCCGGAAGCTTCGCCGCCGCCTGATGGAAGGCCTGCAGGTCGTAGACGCCCTTGCCGGGGAAGGTGCCGCGGCCGCAGGCGTCCATCATCAGGTTTGAGGCGGAAACCGGGTAGCTGGAGAGGCCGCCCTCGCCCCCGATCAGCCGCGCGAAGCGGCTGCGGGCGCAGCCCTGCTCGACGCGGGGCGAGATCAGCGCGTAGCCCTTGCGCTCGCCGTCCTCGATGCGGGGCCGGTTGAGCGGGTGGGCGATGGCGCCGATCAGCTTCTGCACAGCGTCCGGCAGCGCGCGGGTGTCCGCGTCCAGCGTCAGTACGAAGCGGAAGTCCCGCTCATACAGGTGCTGGGCGCTGGCGCGCTCGGGGGTAAACTGCGCCTCGTCACCGGTCAGGAGCAGCGCGTTCAGGGCCAGAACCGCGCCCCGCTTGCGCTCGTGGCCCCGCCAGAGCTGGTCGGCCTGGGCGTAGCGCCGCTCGCGCTGTAGATAATGGTATTTTTCAAAACCCGCCCGCGCGTTCATCCCGGCTACCTGATGGCGCAGGAAGGCGACCAGCGCGTCCTCGCCGGGCCGCTCGCGGTCGGGCGAATCGGAATAGTCGCAAAGCAGCAGGTATTCCACATTGGGATCGGCGGACAGCGCGCCCAGCGCCTCGAACCCTTCGGCCAGCGACTTCGCCCGGGATTCGCCGGACAAAAGCGCCGGGACGCACACCAGCGTCCGGGCCTCGTCCGGCACATGGGTCATGTCCAGCCGCAGGAGCCTTCTGGGCGGCAGGCCGCGCGCGCCGGCGTAGCCCGCGATGGCCTCGGCAAAGCGCCAGGCCAGCGGCAGCGCCGGGAAAATCCACAGGGGATTGCCCAGAAACGTGGTCAGTAGGATCAGAAGGACGAAGGTTCCGGCGCAAAGCGCGGCCGTCAGAAGGTTTCCGGTAGGGTCGGGGATCAGACGGCGCGGTTTCGCGTGGGGCTGCCCCAGCGCGCGGGACAGCGCCTGGCGGCCGTCGTCGTCGTAGAGCCACCAGCAGACCGAACCCTGCGCGCCCTCGAGGCCCGCGGCCTCGTCGACCGCCCGGCGGGCGACGGTCAGCTCGCTCTGGCCCGTCGCCCGGGAAAGCGCCGCGACCTCCTCGCGGATCAGCCCGCGGGATTCCTCGTCCATCCTCGGGTACACGCCCGCCGGGTCCAGCCGGAGCAGCTTCTCAGCGCGGCAGAGCTGGTCGTAGTGGCCCGCCCAGTCCAGCGCCTCCAGCATCCGGAAGCCCGCCATGATGTTGGAGAGCCACAGTTTGTCCAGCGCCTGGCGTTCGTGTTCGAGGCGGATGATCCCCTCGGAATCCTCGCCCCGCCGCCCCAACCACTGGTCCAGCGCGCGGCGGGCCGCGGGCATCTCCTGCTCATGAGTCAGTTGCAGCGCGCGTTCGTAAAACGCGCCGGAGCGCTGAGCCCGGAGCATGCCCACCCGCGCGCCCGACAAAACCCAGTCCTCGGCCGTCAGGCGCTCCTTTTGCGCCCAGACCACCCGTTGGCCCACCGATTCAAACGCCTGGCACAGCTCGATGCGCAGCGCCTCCGGAATGCGCCAGAGTTCCCGCATGGTCAGCGGCTGGATCTCGTCGAAGGCGGCCACGGCGTTCGTCAGACGCTCGGCTGTGACCAGCTCATCGCCGCCCGCCACCAACGCGCGGGCCAGGTGCTGCACGCGTGGCATTCCGCCCGAAGCGGGCAGCGGCGCGCCCTTTCGGAGCGAAAGCGCGCTTTCGCCCACCGCCCGCACGTTGTCCTGCAGCCATTCCATCGCGGGCGCGCCCGGACTTCCCGAAAGGCGCGCGACCTGCGCGGCCAGAATGCGAAGCGCGCGCGGCCTGGCGCCGCCCAGCTGCATTGGCGCGCGGTCCGACGCGGTCAGCGTCACAGCCAGCGCGCGCACCCGCCTTGCCAGCGCATCCTCAGGTTGATTCATGGAAGCCCCTCCGTTTCAAAGCGCAGTTCTGAAGGAAGCATGCACAAATGCGGCGCATCGTATGCGTTCCTTCCAGCCAAATGGCAGGTTTCGGCGGAAACCGCGGGGGGAGAAAATGCATAAATATGCATTAATGCCGGTTAATCTTTCATGAGCCGCCCGCGCTTATCCAAAAACACCTTGATTTTTTACCGGACTATGGTATGATATCCCCGCGAAGGATGGTGCCGTAATGAAAAAGCTGGGGATTCTTTTCGACATGGACGGCGTCTTGGTCGACTCTGAGCAGGTGATCACCGCCGCGGCCTGCGAGGCGCTGAATCAATATGGCATTCCGGCCAGGCGCGAGGACTTCAAGCCTTTCACCGGCATGGGCGAGAACCGCTTTCTGGGCGGCGTGTGCGAAAAATACGGCCGCGCGTTCGAGCTTCCGATGAAGGCGCTGTGCTACGAGATCTACGGCCAGATGGTGGATGTCGAGCTGAAAATCTACGCGGGCACAAAGCCCATGCTGAAGGCGCTTCAGGCACAGGGCCGGAAGATGGCGCTGGCGTCCAGCGCGGACATGATCAAGGTCAAACACAACCTCCGGGTGGCGGACATCCCGTTCAGCACGTTTCTGACGGTTCTGACCGGCGACGACGTGGAGCGGAAAAAGCCTTTTCCGGACATCTACCTGACGGCGGCGGAGCGGTCCGGTTTGCAGGCTTCCAGCTGCGTGGTGGTGGAGGACGCGGTCTCGGGCGTTCAGGCGGCCAAAGCCGCGGGCGCCTATGCGATCGCGGTCACCACATCGTTTGAGGAGGCGACGCTGTTGGCGGCGGGCGCGGACTTGGTGATTGAGGACATCGCGCTTCTGCCGGAGGCCGTCGGGCGGCTGGAGACGGCGCTGTGTTCCGATTTTGAACTGCGGGAAGGCTACGAGGCCATGGACTTTGGGCGCGTGACTGAACTCCTCGCCATGATGCCCTGGAGCCAGGGCATCGCCCGGGCGGAGGTCGAAAAGGGCGCGCAGAATTCCACGATCCTGATTGGCGCGTTCGACGGCGAGAAGCAGATCGGCTACGCCCGCGCGCTGTCCGACAAAACCCGCTACTGCTACCTGATGGACGTTTGCGTCGATCCGGAGAGCCGGAGAAACGGCGTAGGGCGGGCGATGGTGGATCGAATTTTGAACCATCCGGAGCTTCTGGGCGTTTACCAGTGGATGCTCTACACCTCCAGCGCCCAGGAATTCTACCGGGGCCTGGGGTTTGAGGAAACGAAGCACGCCGCGAACATCATGGAGATCCGCAGCGTCCGGCCGCGGCGGTAAGCGCGGGGTTCCCGGCGGAACGCCGCCCGGTTGGGTGGATTTCGCGTATTTCACAAGAAATAAACCCGAAAAATTTCACGATTCGCCGGAGAGGACTTGACACACAGTACTTAGTGTGATAAAGTTGTTAGGCTTGCCCCCGTTGGGGGCTTTGGTTGTGATGATGAAATTTCATCCGGTGGGAGGGAAAGCAAGTGGCATCCGACAAGCGCGTGAAGGTTACGCTGGCCTGTGGTGAATGCAAGCAGCGCAATTACAATTCCATGAAGAACAAGAAAAACGACCCTGACCGTCTTGAGATGAGCAAGTACTGCCGCTTCTGCAAGAAGCATACCGCGCACAAGGAAACCCGCTGATCGTTTGAGCGGATGACGAGGAGTGAGGCGCATGGCTAAGGACACCGAGGCCGCCAAGGAGAAAGTCGGCTTTTTCCAGAAGGTCGGGCTGTTCTTCAAGAACCTCTTCTGGAGGTTTGTGAACAGCTTTAAGAACATGGCCTTCGAACTTAAGAAGGTCACTTGGCCCACCAGGTCGGAGTTGATCAACTATTCGTTGGTCGTGCTGGCTTTCATGGTGGCGATGGCGATTATCATCGGCATCATCGACGCCGGCGCCGCCAAGTTCGCCCAGTGGATTATCGGATCGTCGACTTAAGGAGTAAGTATGTCAGAACGTCAGGAGCCCCAGTGGTACGTTGTGCATACCTATTCCGGGTATGAGAATAAGGTCAAGGCCAACCTCGAGAAATCCGTTGAAAACAACGGCATGGAGGATTTGATCCTTGAGGTCAAGATCCCTGTCGAGGAAGCGGTCGAGATCAAAAACAACAAGCGCAAGACCGTTCAGCGCAAGCTGCTGCCGGGCTATGTGATGGTTCGCATGATCATGACCAACGAGTCCTGGTACCTGGTGCGTAACACGCGCGGGGTCACCGGGTTCGTAGGGCCGGGATCGCGCCCGACGCCGCTTTCCGAGACGGATTTCAACACCATCGGCGAGAACCGCGCCGCCACCCGGATCGATATCCAGCCGGGCGACGAGGTTCGCATTCTCGCGGGCCTGTTCGAGAATTTCACCGGGCGCGTGGTGTCAATCGACGCCGCCGCGCAGAAGGTGCGCGTGATGGTGCCCATGCTCAAGCGCGAAACCGCCGTCGATCTCGAGTATGACGAGGTCGTCCGGGCGGAATGACGCAGGCGCGTTAAAAATCCGCAGGGTTTTTAGCGCCGGGCAAGACGTTTGCGTGTGCCGTGGGATTTTTTGCAGATTCCCGCGCCGTTCGCCGACGAATCGAATTGTTTCCGGCACCGGTGCGCGCACCGAAGCCGAAAACGCGCTCCCGGCGGTCATTTCGCCGGGGACGGATTTGGAAGAAATGTCCGGCCCGCAACGAAGGCGGGACGTTTCACATCGCTGAATTCCCGCGGCTATATGCGGGCTTCAGAGTGGGAGGGGCAACCAGGCGTTGTTCCGCTTCACCACATAATGTAGAGGAGGAAACCCCATGGCCAAGAAAGTCACAGCAATGATCAAGCTGCAGGTCAATGCCGGCAAGGCGACGCCCGCCCCGCCGATCGGCCCGGCGCTGGGCCAGCACGGCGTGAACATCCCCGGCTTCTGCAAGGAGTTCAACGACCGTACCGCCAAGCAGGTTGGTCTGATCATCCCGGTGGTCATCACCGTCTATCAGGACCGCTCCTTCACCTTCATCACCAAGACGCCGCCTGCCGCCGTGCTGATCAAGAAGGCCGTCGGCATCGAGCATGCCTCCGGCAAGCCCAACAAAGACAAAGTCGCCAACATCACCAAGGCGCAGATCCGCGAAATCGCGGAGCTCAAGATGCCCGACCTCAACGCCGCTTCTGTCGAAGCCGCGATGAGCATGGTCTCCGGCACCGCGCGCTCGATGGGCGTCGTCGTCGTCGACTGATTCCAGCCGAAATACTGTGGGAGGACATTGAGCCGTTATTACCACAAGGAGGATATTCATGAAGCAGGGCAAGAAGTATTCGGACAGCATGAAGCTGATCGACCGCCTCAAGCAGTACGATCCGGATGAGGCCGTTTCGCTGGTCAAGCAGACCGCCAAGGCCAAGTTTGACGAGACGGTCGAACTCCACGTGCGCCTGGGCGTCGATCCCCGTCACGCCGATCAGCAGGTCCGCGGCACCGTCGTGCTGCCGCACGGCACCGGCAAAACCAAGACCGTTCTGGTCATCTGCAAGGCGGACAAGGCGAAGGAAGCCGAGGCTGCCGGCGCGGATTTCGTCGGCGCCGAAGATATGATCGCGAAAATTCAGGGCGGCTGGTTTGGTTTTGACGTGATGGTCGCCACCCCCGACATGATGGGTCTGGTCGGCCGTCTGGGCCGCGTTCTGGGTCCCAAGGGCTTGATGCCCAACCCGAAGACCGGCACCGTCACCATGGACATCGCCCGCGCCATCGGCGAGATCAAGGCTGGTAAGGTCGAGTACCGCGTCGACAAGACCGCCATTATCCACTGCCCCGTTGGCAAGGCTTCCTTTGACGAGGCCAAGCTGGGCGAGAACCTCCGCACGCTGATGGAGGCCATCATCAAAGCCAAGCCGGCCACCGCCAAGGGCACCTACATCCGCTCCGCGGTGCTGGTCAGCACCATGGGCCCGGGCATCAAACTGAACGCGCTGAAGTACTAAATATTCCAAACTGCGCCGGAAGCCCCTCGGGGTTTCCGGCGTTTTTTCATACCCAGTATCGCGATTTCGCGTCATCTATACACGACCGAGCCGCCGCCATTCGCTGTGCCAGGCCGCGACTTTGTGAAAGGGTTTCCGCCGTATACATGGATTTGTCAGAATTAACTTGACAGGCTGTGGCGCGTGGAGTATATTGATCGGGTGCTTAGAAAATAAGCCGTGCCATAGACAGCGAGTGCGCATGCATAAGGCCTTTCGGGCCGCTCGCCGAGGCGCAGCCGGATGACAATACTTCTGTCGCCGCTTGCGCGTTTGGCGCAAGGGCGATTTTTTAAGCGTCCGAGGCAGGACGAGAAGCGAGGTGTAATGAATGTCCAATAATTTCGAACTCAAGAAGGCCGTCGTCGCCGACATCCGCGAGAAGTTTGAGAAGGCCCACTCCGTGGTGCTGGTCGACTACCGCGGGCTGACGGTTCTGGAGGTCACCGACCTTCGCAACCAGTGCCGCGCGGCGGGTGTGGAGTACGTTGTGCTCAAGAACACGATGATCAACCTGGCCGCCCAGGAACTGGGCATCAAGGGCCTGGAACCCTTCCTGAACGGGCCCACCGCCGTCGCCTTCGGCATGACGGACGCCGTGGCCCCCGCAAAGGTGATCACCGAGTTCATCAAGAAGTCCAAGAAGGTCGTCATCAAGGTCAAGTGCGGCGTGGTTGACCGGACGGTCATCGACGTGGCTGGCGTCCAGGCGCTCAGCGAACTGCCGCCGAAGGAAGTCCTGATCGCCAGGATGATGGGCAGCTTGAACGCGCCCATCACCAACTTCGTCGGCGTCCTCAGCGCGACGCTCCGTTCGCTGGTCTACGCGATCGACGCCGTGCGCAAGCAGAAGGCCGGGGAATAGTCCCCACCCCAAATTTAGCCATTATATGAGGAGGATATCATCATGAACCGCGAAGAAATCATTTCCGCCATTGAGACGATGACCGTTCTGGAGCTTGCCGAGCTCGTGAAGGCCCTGGAAGAGAAGTTTGGCGTTTCCGCCGCCGCGCCCGTTGCCGCCGCCGCCGCGCCCGTCGCCGCCGCCGCCGCCGAGCCCGTGGAAGAGAAGACCGAGTTCGACGTCGTCCTGAAGGACGTCGGCTCCGAGAAGATCAAGGTCATCAAGGTCGTCCGCGAAGTCGTTCCGGGCCTGGGCCTGAAGGAAGCCAAGGACCTGGTGGACGGCGCCCCCAAGACCCTCAAGGAAGGCGTCAACAAGGAAGAAGCCGAGAAGATCAAGAAGGCGTTTGCCGAAGTCGGCGCGACCATCGAGATCAAGTAAGAACCCCTTGCGTTTCGAAAGCGCCGCTCATATGGGCGGCGCTTTGTTGTGCGTTCAAAAGCCGCGAAGCGGCTTTTGAACGCACAGGAAATATGTCTGCGTGCGCCTGAAATCCTCACGGATTTCCGGGCGGCGCACTGACATAGAGTGTTGTTTCCTCTGCCAGCGTGCGCACTGGCGACGGAAACACGCTCCCGGCGCGCATGTCGCCGGGAGCGAATGAAGCAGAACGAGACTTGTCGCCTGGCGGCATGGGCGCGCGCGGGTCTTCCGACCGGGTTCGATGCTGCCGGTGCGGGGCACTTTCGCTGTGTTAACGCATTTTCAACTGCCGTGGCTTGCGTAATCGGTAAAAATCTGTATAATGGAAGCAATCAAGCGCTTATAAAGGAAGTTTGTCATGAACGACCGGGACACCACACTCCAATCGCTCAAGGATGAGGTGCACGCGCTCTGCCTGCGCAAGGGCTGGGGCGTTGATGGCGTACAGAATCCGCAGCATGTGGCGATGGCGATGACCGTTGAAATGAGCGAGATGCTGGAACATTTCCAATGGATGAATGACGAGGATGTGCGGGGGCTCATGCGCGGCGAGGACCCTGATCGGGTCGCCATGATCGCCGAGGAGTTCGCCGATGTGATGATGTATGGCCTTCAATTGACGCGCACACTGGGCATCGACATAACCCAGGCCATCCTGCGCAAAATAGAGATCGTCAATGGACGGCGCAACAGCCGCTGGGACCTGGAGGGCGCGAAGCATGAGTAACATGATCCTGGTGCTGGATCTGGGCGACGGCCGCGGAAGCGCCGTGGCCCGGCGGGTGCGCAGCGAGCAGGTGTACAGCGAAGTACTGCCCGCCACCGCATCCATCGAGATGATCCGCGCCGCCGCCCCGATGGGCATTCTGATCGCGGGCGACGGCAGCGAGTCCATCCCCAGCCTGCAGGAGCTCCTCGAAATGGGCATTCCGGTGCTCGCGATGGGCGCCAGCGCAAGACTTCTGAACAGGGCGCTGGGCGGCGCCTGCGCGCCCACGGCGCTGAGCGATTTCTCTGCCCAGGTGACGTTTGAGTCCTCGCCGCTGTTTGAGGGACTGGGCGAGAGCGAACGCTACTTTGAGCACATGGACGTATTGGACCTGCCGTCCAACGCGCGCGCCATCGCGGGCACGGAGGACAAGCACATCGCCGCGTTCTCGGTGGGCGACCGCATTTTCGGCATGCAATTCTACACGGAGCAGAACGATCCGGACGGCTTCCAGATTCTTCGGAACTTTGCGCGCGGCGTCTGCAAGTGCGAGCCGCTGTGGAATTTCCCCCGCTTCTTTGAGGAAATGCTGCCCAGGATTCAGGGCCAGGCCCAGGGCGGCAGGGTGCTGCTCGCGGTGTCGGGCGGCGTGGACTCGGTGGTCTGCGCGATTTTGATGTACAAGGCGCTGGGCGAACAGCTCACCTGTCTGCATGTGGATACCGGCCTCATGCGAAAGGGAGAGCTGGACCTCACCCGCAAGTATCTGGAACCTCAGGGCATCCGCCTGAAGGTGATTGACGCCAGGGAACGCTTTATCGAGCGCCTCTCCACGGTTACCGGCAGCGCGCGCAAGACCGCACTGGTGGATCAGGAAATCCTGAGGGTACTGGAGGAGGAGGCCCGCGCGCTGGGCGCCAGAAGCCTGGGGCTGGGTGTCACCTATTCGGACGTGGTAGACGGCAGCGCGCTGATCGACCGGACGCTTTCGCCCGAATCGCCTTTTAAGGCGCTGATTGAGCCGGTGCGCAAGCTCTTCAAGGAAGAGGTGCGCCAGGTGGCCGAGCAGCTGGGCCTGCCGCAGGAGCTTTCCCAGCGCCCCCCGTTCCCCACAGCGGGTCTGGCCGTGCGCATGATGGGCCCGGCAACGCCCGAGAAGCTGAACATGCTGCGGGAGGCCGACGCGATTCTCTGTGAGGAGATTCAAAGGGCCGGGTTGGACAAGCGCATCCGCCAGTACTTCGCTGTGCTGACCGGCGCCATGACGCGGGCCGCGAACGGGCGCATGGGCTGCGCGCTGGCGATCCGTGCAATGAACGGGGCCAACGCGTTCCGCCTTCCCTACGATCTGCTGGAGCGTGTGGTGGAGCGCGTGACGAGCGAGGTGGAAGGCATCAACCGCATCGTGTACGACGTGACCGGCCATCCCCCCGCGCTGGTGGAGTGGGAAGACGATTGAGGACAAGGGAGCTGCCATGAAGATACGGCACGCCGACGCAGCCGAGGGGCTGTGCGTCGAAAATACGTTCATTGCGCTGGACGATCTGGAGTCCAAGATCGGGGAAGCCAGCGTGCAGGAATCGATGACCCCGGTGCTCTTCCCGGACAGGCCGCATCAGATTCTGGTGCGCGCCAAGTGCGACGCGGCGTCGGAGAGCGCGCTTCTGGGCGCGGCCACGACGCGGGCGCTGGTTCTTGCCCGGAAAAAGCCGGAGTCACCCGCGCTGGTCTACTGCGAATGCGAACCCGGCGACGCAAACCGGATGAGCGCGCTGGAGGCGCTGGGTTACCGGGACGAGGACAAGCTGGTCAGGACCCGCCGCGCGCTCAAGCACGGGCCCATCATCCGCAAACTCCCCGCGGGCTGCACCATCGTCCGGGATTATCTGGCGGACGAGAACGAGGGTAAGTTCTTTCTGGAGCGCTACAACGCCATGTTCGGCCGCAGCCGGGACATGGCTTGGCTCAAAGCCCTGAAGCGCATGCCGGATTTTGCGCGGCTGCTTGTAATCTCGCCGACGGGCCTGGCCGGGGAGATGGTCGTCTGGTCGGAGGACGGCCGCGGCGTCGTCGGCATTGTACAGACCACGCCCGCCTGGCAGCGAAAGGGCGTCGCCAGCTACCTGATGGACCTGGCGCGCTGGTATTTTTTGGACAGGGGCATTTCCGAAGCCTATTTTGACGTCCGAACGCGCTTGACCGGAGCGTCCAGGCTTGCCGCCACATCGGGCTTTCGCCCGGCGGAAACGCTGATGCGCTATCCGGCCATCGACGTATAAAAAAATCCATAACGCGTCGCGCGCGGGTGGAATACTGTGGGATACGGGGGGAAGAAAACGTGAAATACCGGGTTGGCATCATCGGGGCGACGGGCATGGTGGGGCAAAGGTTTGTTTCGATTCTGGCGGAGCACCCCTGGTTTGATGTGACGGTGCTGGCGGCCAGTTCCCGGTCCGCCGGACAGACTTACATCGAAGCGGTGGGCGGCCGCTGGGCCTTCGAATGGCCGGTGCCGGAAGGCGTTCGGGAGATGGTGGTTCAGGACGCGGCGCTGGTGGACCAGATCGCGGCCCAGGTCGACTTCGTGTTTTGCGCGGTCGACATGCCCAAAGACCAGATCCGCGCGCTGGAAACCGCCTACGCAAAAACAGAAACGCCGGTGGTATCCAACAACTCCGCGTTCCGCATGACGGACGACGTGCCGATGATGATCCCGGAGATCAACGCGGGCCACGTGGCGGTCATCGAGGCGCAGCGCAAACGGCTTGGTACAAAAGTCGGCTTTGTCACCTGCAAGCCCAACTGCTCCATTCAGGGCTATGTGCCCGCGCTGGAACCGCTGAAGGACTTTGGCCTTGAAAAGGTGATGGTCGCCACCTACCAGGCGATCTCAGGCGCGGGCAAGACCTTCCGCACCTGGCCGGAAATGACCGACAACGTGATTCCCTACATCGGCGGCGAAGAGCAGAAGAGCGAGCAGGAACCGCTGAAGATCTGGGGCAGCGTGGTGGATGGACGCATCGTTCCGGCGTCAAAGCCGTTGATCAGCGCCCAGTGCATCCGCGTGCCGGTCACCGACGGCCACATGGCCGCCGTGTCGGTGAGCTTTGCCAGGAAGCCGTCCAGGGAGGAAATCCTGGCCCGCTGGGCTTCCTATGAGGGCCTGCCGCAGAAGTATCAACTGCCCAGCGCGCCCGAAAAGTTCCTCACCTACTTCGAAGAAGACAACCGTCCGCAGACCCGGCTCGACCGCGATCTGTTTGGCGGTATGGGCATCGCCATCGGGCGGCTGCGGGAGGATGTCCTGATGGACTACAAGTTCGTCAGCCTTTCCCACAACACGCTCCGGGGCGCGGCGGGCGGCGCGGTGCTGACTGCGGAGCTCTTGGTCCATGAAGGCTGGATCGTACGCAAATGAAGAATAGCCCCCCGGGTCGCTACAGCAAGCTCTTCGACCTGAGAGGGGGCTTTCCCTGTGAAAGCGCTGTTTTCCGGCGTGGGTACGGCGCTGGTAACGCCGTTTGCCGCGGACGATTCCATTGACTTTGAAACCTTCGGTCATCTGATCGACCGCCAAATCGCGGCAAAAATCCCGGCGCTGGTGGTTCTGGGGACCACCGGTGAGCCCGCCACCATGACCGAGGCGGAGCAGGAGCAGGCGATCGGCTTCGTCGTGCAGCGCACGGCGGGGCGGGCCGTGGTGATCGCGGGCGTGGGTGGCAATGACACCAAAAAGGTCTGCCGCAGGGCATCAAGCGCGCGGGGCCTGGGCGCGGACGCGATCCTGGCGGTGACGCCTTACTACAACAAGACCACGCAGGCCGGGCTGATCGAGCACTTTACCCGCGTGGCGGATGCCGCTGAGCTCCCGGTGGTGCTCTACAACGTGCCCTCGCGGACGGGCTTGAACCTCCTGCCGGAAACGGCGATGCGCCTGTCCGGACACCCGCTGATCCGCGCCCTGAAGGAAGCCAACGCGGACCTGCGGCAGATGACCGAGGACGCCCGGCTCCTGACCGGTAGAATGACGGTCTACTGCGGAAACGACGAACACGCGTTTACAGCGCTGGCGCTGGGCGCGGACGGCGTGATCTCGGTGGCCTCCAACCTGGTGCCGGAGGCGGTTTTGGGCATTACGGACAGCTTCCGCAAGGGCGACATCGAGGGCAGCCGCGCGCGGCAGCTCGCGCTGAATCCGCTGATCGACGCGCTGTTCCTGGAAGTCAGCCCGATCCCCATCAAGGAAGCGCTGGCCGCCGTCGGCTACGGCAACGGAAAGACCCGGCCGCCCCTCGTGCCGATGGGCGCGGCCAACCGCGACAGACTGCTCGCGGAAATTCCCCTTTGGTTCCCGGACGTTCCCCGCGCCGCTCAGGCGACGCCCGCGGGCGGCCTGGCATAATACACCAGCAAGAAGGAGTCGAACCCATGTACAAAATCGTGGAGAAGCGCAGGCTCAATGATGAGGTCACGCTGATGCGTGTCGAAGCGCCCTACGCGGCGCGGCGCGCCAAGCCCGGCCAGTTCGTCATGCTGCGCGTGGACGAGAACGGCGAACGCATTCCGCTGACCATCGCCGGGTACGACCGGGAAGCGGGCACCATCACGGTGATCTTCCAGAAGGTGGGCGCGTCTACGCGCCTGCTGGACCAGCTTAATGAAGGCGAAAGCCTGCAGGATTTCGCGGGCCCGCTCGGCAAACCCTCCGAGACGGAAGGTTATAAAAAAGCGGCGGTCATCGGCGGCGGCCTGGGCGTCGCCATCGCCTACCCCCAGGCCAAGGCGCTGCACGACGCGGGCGTCGAGGTCGACCTGATCGTGGGCTTCCGCAACGAAAGCCTGATCATCCTGAAGGATGAGCTGATCGCCGCCTGCGACGATCTGACCATCATGACCGACGACGGCTCCAACGGCCACAAGGGCTTTGTGACCCAGGCACTTCAGGAAAAGCTGGAGGCGGGCGTGAAGTACGATGTGGTCATCGCCATCGGTCCCCTGATGATGATGAAGGCGGTCTCCGAAATGACCCGGCCCTCCGGCATCAAGACCATCGTCAGCCTCAACTCCATCATGATCGACGGTACCGGCATGTGCGGCGGCTGCCGCGTCATCGTGGGCGGCGAAACCAAGTTTGCCTGCGTCGACGGGCCGGACTTTGACGGCCACGAGGTGGATTTTGATTCCGCGGTCACCCGCGGCAGGATGTACATGGATCAAGAGAAACTGGCGAAAGAGACCCATCTCTGCCGCCTGACGGGAGAGGTGCACTGATGGCCAACATGCAAAAGAATAAAACCGCGATGCCCGAACAGGATCCTCAGGCCCGCGGCCGCAATTTCCAGGAAGTTGCGCTTGGATATACCGACGAAATGGCCAAACAGGAAGCCGAGCGCTGCCTGAACTGCAAGAACAAGCCCTGCGTGGGCGGCTGCCCGGTGGGCGTCAAAATCCCGGAGTTTATCACCTGCGTCAAAGAGGGCGACCTGGAAAAAGCCTATGAGATCCTGAGCGGCTGCAACTCCCTGCCCGCGGTGTGCGGCCGCGTCTGTCCCCAGGAAACCCAGTGCGAACAGGTATGCGTGCGCGGCATCAAGGGCGATCCGGTGGGTATTGGCCGACTCGAGCGCTATGTGGCCGACTGGGCCATGGCCGCCGGCAAGAAGCCGGGCGGACCCGCCCCCGACAACGGCCACCGGGTGGCGGTGGTCGGCTCCGGCCCCGCGGGCCTCTCCTGCGCCGGCGCACTGCGGGCGATGGGCTATGATGTGACCATCTTCGAAGCGCTTCACACCCCTGGCGGCGTACTGATGTATGGCATTCCGGAGTTCCGCCTGCCCAAGGCGCTGGTGCAGCGAGAGATCGACACCCTGCGCGAGGCGGGCGTCAAGATCCTGACCAACGTGATCGTGGGCCGCAGCATCCTCTTGGACGAGCTGGTTGAGGATGAGGGCTTCGAGGCGGTGTTCGTCGGCAGCGGCGCGGGCCTGCCGCGCTTCCAAGGCATCGAGGGCGAGGCGCTGTGCGGCGTGTATTCCGCCAACGAGTTCCTGACCCGCATCAACCTGATGAAGGCGTATGACTTCCCGAACCACGTGACGCCCGTCAAGGTGGGCAAGCGCGTAGCGGTCATCGGCGGCGGCAACGTGGCCATGGACGCGGCGCGCAGCGCGCTGCGCATGGGCGCGGAGAAGGTGTACATCGTCTACCGCCGAGGGGAGGCGGAAATGCCCGCCCGTATCGAAGAAATCCACCATGCCAAGGAAGAGGGCATCGAATTCCACATCCTGACCAACCCGACAAAGATTCTGAACGACGGCAAGGGCAACGTGGCGGGGATGGAATGCGTGCGTATGACGCTGGGCGAACCCGATGCTTCCGGCCGCCGCCGCCCGGTGACGGAAAAGGGCAGCGAGTTCACGATGGATGTGGAGACGGTCGTCGTCGCCATCGGCAATTCCCCGAACCCGCTGATCATCTCCACCACCGAAGGCCTGAGTGCCCAGAAGTGGGGCGGCATCATCGTGGATGAAGCCACCTGCCAGACTTCCAAGGAAGGTGTCTACGCCGGCGGCGACGCCGTGACCGGCGCGGCCACCGTCATCCTGGCGATGGGCGCGGGCAAGCAGGCTGCGGCTTCCATCGACGAGTACATCAAGTCCAGGGGGTAACGAGGGGCACGCCAAAGGGCGCTGCCCTTTGGAAACCCGCAAGGGGTATGATGCCCATTGACCCCGCGCAAGGGAACAAAAAGGGTTACATAAAGGCTGCCTTCGCGTTTGCGTTAGGCAGCCTTTGCGTCGTTCCCGGCGCGTCGGAAGATGCGAAGTGGATTTTGCCGCTTACAGGTTGAGTTGTCGAATGTATTCCAGCATCAGCGCGTTGACGATGGAGACCGCGGCGCTGGTTCCGCCGCGCTTGCCGCGCACGACGATGGCGGGAATGTCGCTCTCCCAGATGCGTTCTTTGAGCTGTACCACGCTGGCAAAGCCCGTGGGCGCGGCCAGGGTTACCAGGTCGTTCACGTTTTCTGTCTGATGGCGGCGAAGCAGCCGGTCCAGCGCGGTGGGCGCGCTGCCAACCACCAATAGTTTTGCGCCGGGTTTGGACAGCGCGAAATCCAGCGCCACCTCGGCGCGGGTTGTGCGGCGCTGTTCGGCCAACGTGATCACCTGCGGGTCGTCAATGTAGCAGACCGTGGACACGCCCAGCTTTCGGGCGTTCTGCTTGTCGATGTCGGAGAGTGCCAACGCCGTGTCGCAGATGATGGCACCGCCGGTCATCATCACGCGGCGGACCAGCGTAAGCGCGGTTGGGCTGAAGTGAATCCCCTGCGCCAGCGCTTCATCGCCTGTTTCGGCCTTGACGTGCTCCATGATTGCCGCCATTTCGCTGGTGACATAGGGCATGGCCGTGTTGTGGCGGGCTTTGAGCGCCGATTTCCTCTGCATATGGCGTACCTTCCTTGTGTTGGGTGTAGGTTCTTTACGAAAAACGAGTGCCTGCGCTGACGCAAACACTCGTTTTCGTTTTCCGCAATTTGATTTTAGCAAAATACAGCTCACGTTGTCAAGTCAACACATCGAAGAGAAGGAAAGTGCGCGAAAACATAACGTTTCGATAATATATTCAGCGCATATTACGAAGTCAATACGGTGAAATCGTCACCTTTTGCGTCCACAATCAGGTGGCTGCGAGGCGTCGCCTGATCGGCGATGATCAGGCGGCTGATCGGCGTCTCCACGCGGCGCTGCAGCATCCGGCGAAGAGGCCTCGCGCCGAATACGGGATCGTACCCGATCTCGGCGATCAGCGCCTTGGCCGCGGGGGTCAGTTCCACCGTCAGCTGCCGCTCGGAAAGCCGCTGGTTGAGCTCCGCCACCATTAACTCTATAATCTTCCCAATTTCGTCCCGGGTCAACGGTTTATAGAACACGATTTCGTCAAGTCTGTTTAAGAATTCCGGGCGAAATTGTGTCTTGAGCAGGCGCTCCACCGCTTCGCGGGCGGAAGGGGCGATCTGGCCGCTGGCATCGATGCCCTCCAGGATGTAGTTGGAGCCGAGGTTCGAGGTCAGGATGATGATGGTGTTTTTGAAGTCCACCACGCGCCCCTGAGAATCGGTGATGCGGCCCTCGTCCAGCACCTGCAAAAGGATGTTGAACACGTCCGGGTGCGCCTTCTCGACCTCGTCAAACAGTAGCACGCAGTAGGGCTTGCGCCGGACCGCTTCGGTCAGTTGGCCGCCTTCTTCGTAGCCCACATATCCTGGAGGCGCTCCGACCAGCCGGGACACGCTGAACTTCTCCATGTACTCGGACATGTCGATGCGCACCAGGTTGTGTTCGTCGTCAAACAGCGCCTGCGCCAGAGCCTTTGCCAGCTCCGTCTTGCCCACGCCGGTGGGGCCCAGGAACAGGAAGGAGCCGATGGGCTTGTCGGGGTCGGAGATGCCGGCGCGGGAGCGCAGGATGGCCTGGCTGACCAGCGACACCGCTTCCTCCTGGCCGATGACCCGCCTGTGCAGGATGTCCTCCAGGTGCAGAAGCTTCTCGCGCTCGCCCTCCATCAGTTTTGTCACCGGGATGCCCGTCCAGCGGGACACGATCCTCGCGATCTCGTCCTCGGTCACCTTGTCGCGGAGCAGCGTCGTGGCGCTCTTGTTCTTCTCGGCCAGCGCCTCCTCCTGTTCCAGCTGCTGGGTCAGCTGCGGCAGTCTGCCGTACTTGAGCTCGGCGGCCTTGTTCAGGTCGTACTGGCGCTGGGCCAGCTCGATTTCGGCGTTGACCTTTTCGATCTCTTCCCGCAGCTTCTGCACGGTACCGATGGCGCCCTTTTCCCGCTCCCAGCGGGCTTTCATCTCCTTGAACTGCTCGCGCATGTCGGCCAGTTCCTTCTGGATGTCGGTGAGGTGCTCCTTGGCGAGGGCGCCGGTCTCCTTCTTGAGCGCGGCCTCCTCGATCTCGTGCTGCATGATCTTGCGGGAGATTTCGTCCAGCTCGGTGGGCATGGAGTCAATCTCGGTGCGGATCATCGCGCAGGCCTCGTCCACCAGGTCGATGGCCTTGTCAGGCAAAAAGCGGTCGGACACATAGCGGTTGGACAGGGTCGCCGCGGCGATCAGCGCCTGATCGGTGATCTTGACGCCGTGGAACACTTCGTAGCGCTCCTTGAGGCCCCGCAGGATCGATATCGTGTCCTCCACGGTGGGTTCGCCCACCAGCACCGGCTGGAACCGGCGCTCGAGCGCCGCGTCCTTTTCGATATACTTGCGGTACTCGTCCAGCGTGGTCGCGCCGATGCAATGCAGCTCACCCCGGGCCAGCATGGGCTTGAGCAGGTTGCCCGCGTCCATGGAGCCTTCGGTCTTGCCTGCGCCCACGATGGTGTGCAGCTCGTCGATGAACAGAATGATGCGGCCTTCGGATTTTTTAATCTCGGCCAGCACCGCTTTCAGCCGCTCCTCGAACTCGCCGCGGAACTTCGCGCCGGCGATCAGCGCGCCCATGTCCAGCGCGAAAATCTGCCGCTCCTTCAGGGAGTCCGGCACGTCGCCCCGCACAATGCGCTGGGCGAGGCCCTCGGCGATGGCCGTCTTGCCGACGCCCGGTTCGCCGATGAGCACGGGGTTGTTCTTGGTTTTGCGGGACAGGATGCGCACGACGTTTCGGATTTCCGTATCGCGTCCGATCACCGGGTCCAGCTTCTGTTTGCGCGCCAGATCCACCAAGTCCTGTCCATACTTCTTCAGCGCGTCATACGTCGCCTCCGGCGCGTCGCTGGTCACCCGTTGGCCGCCCCGCACGGACTGCAGCGCGGTCAGAAGCGCGTCTTTCCGGAGGTTGAAGCGCCGGAACAGTTCCTTCAGGGAAGGGCTGGCGGTGTCAAAGAGCGCAAGCAGGATGTGCTCCACCGACACGTATTCGTCGTTCATGCGCTCCGCCGTCTGCTCGGCTTCCACCAGCGTCCTGTCCAAATCCTGGGAGACGTAGACCGTGCCCTGCGCCCGCCCTCCGCCCGATACCTTCGGGATGCGCGCGATCATCTGCTCGCAGGCGGCGATCACCTGCGTGGGATCGGTGTTCAGCTTTTTCAGAAGCTCCGGGATCAGCCCGCCCTCCTGATCCGCCAGCGCGTACAAAAGGTGAGGCTGGTCCACCTGCTGATTCTGGTATTGGATGGCGATGTTTTGTGCCTGCTGGATTGCTTCCAGCGATTTTTGTGTGAATTTCTGCGCGTTCATGGGCAGACCTCCCTTTTTCCCGTGACTGATCTTCTTTGACTATTATAAAATGGTGGGCAGGAAAAGTCAAATTACCATTGCGTTATTTTGCGTCGCTCCGGGCTGCGAAATCCGTACATTGACGGCACGGATTGGATTAATTCTCCGGAAAAAAGCACGCCGGGGGTTGAACGGCGGCCCAAAAGATTGTATAGTGGAAGGGCACGAATTTCAGCGCTCTAAAGGGCATGGAGGGAAACGCAGATGATTGATTTCCGCACGATTCGCGCGGTCGATCCGGAGACCGCCGAGGCAATGCAGCTTGAACTGAACCGGCAGCGTCAGCACATTGAGCTGATTGCCTCCGAAAACTTTGTCAGCCCGGCGGTTCTGGCCGCGATGGGCTCGCATCTGACCAACAAATACGCCGAAGGATACCCCGGAAAGCGCTACTATGGCGGCTGCGAGTGCGTGGACATCGTGGAAAACCTGGCGCGGGACCGCGCCTGCCAGCTGTTCGGCGCGGAGCACGCCAACGTGCAGCCCCACTCGGGCGCGCAGGCGAACCTTGCGGTCTACTTCGGCCTTCTGGAGACCGGCGACACCATTCTGGGCATGAACCTGTCCCACGGCGGCCACCTGACCCACGGCAGCCCCGTGAATATGTCGGGCAAAAACTACAACTTCGTGCCCTACGGCGTCCGCGAGGGCGACGAGACCATCGACTACGACCAGCTGATGAAGCTGGCGCTGGAAGTCAAACCCAAAATGATCGTGGCGGGCGCCAGCGCGTACCCCCGTACCATCGACTTTGCCGCTTTTCGCGAGATTGCCGACGCCTGCGGCGCGCTTCTGATGGTGGATATGGCCCACATCGCGGGACTCGTCGCGGCGGGCGAACACATGAGCCCGGTGCCCTACGCCGACATCGTGACCACCACCACCCACAAGACGCTGCGCGGACCCCGCGGCGGCATGATCCTGTGCCGCGAGCAGTACGCCAAGGCCATCGACAAGGCCATCTTCCCCGGGACACAGGGCGGCCCGCTGATGCACATCGTCGCCGCCAAGGCGGTTTGTTTCAAGGAAGCGGCGGGGGAGGATTTTAAAGCCTACCAGCACCAGATCGTTCTGAACGCCCGCGCGCTGGCCGCGGCGCTGACGGCCAAGGGCCTGCGCCTGGTGTCTGGCGGCACCGACAACCACATGATGCTCATCAACCTGACCGGCACCGGCCGCACCGGGAAGGAATTGGAAAACCTGCTGGTCCGCGCCAACGTGACCGTCAATAAAAACACCGTGCCTTTTGAAACGCTCAGCCCCTTTGTCACCAGCGGCGTTCGCGTGGGCACGCCCGCCGTCACCAGCCGCGGCATGAAGGAGCCAGAGATGGAGGAGATCGCCGACTTCATCGCGCGGCTTGCCGTGAAGGGCGAGGACGCCATCCCTGAGGTCAAGGCAGAGGTGATTGCCCTGTGTGAGAAGTTCCCGCTGTACGAGGGCGGAACGATCGATTAATACTAACTCCAAACATTAATCACTCGTTGCGCTGGTTCTTTTCGTGCAGAACTGTGTCGCTCTCCGCTCAACGTAGCGCTGCATTTCACGCCGAAGGCGTATCCCGAAGGGTCGCCTCGCTTCGGCTCCTTGTTTTGCATCGAAAACTCCCTTGGCGCTTTGGAGTGATTAATGTTTTCCTTTAGTATAAGCAGGCAATGAAAACCTGCTGCGCATCTTTTCATTGAAAAGGGAGCGAAACAGCGTAAGTCTGAAATCCGCACGGATTTCAGAGCGGCTTGCTGGCTGAAGGATTTATTTGGGCCACCAGTGCTTGCGCTGGTGGCCCAAACGCGTACCCGGCGCACATGTCGCCGGGCACGATTCGAAGGTGCGAAGGTCTGGCGGTATGAGTGGGCGCCCTTTGAAGGCTCCCCGGGGCATGGCGCAAACACGCGCTTATTATGGCAGCGTGACTTCTCCGGCATAGCAGGTGGCGAACATCCTGCGGACCCCGTCCAAGTCTTCGGTCTGGCCCAGCGCCCACTTGAGTTTGGTGACCACCGCCTCGGTGGTCATGTCGTAACACTGGATGACCCCGGCGTCCAGCGCCTTCCGCCCGGTCTGGTAGAGGGTGAAGTCGCTGCGCTCGTAGAGACACTGGCTGGAGACCGCGACCGCCATGCCGCCCTGCACCAGCCTTTCCAGCGGTTCCACCAGGTTCCTCCGGATGAAGTGCAGCCCGCCCGCGCCGAAGGCTTCGATCACTACGCCGCGATAATGCATCGCGCCCAGCGCGTTTAAAAACTCCGGCTGGAAGCCGGGCGTAAGCTTTAAAAGGAATACATCGTTGCAGAGTTCGCTCTTCAGGGTGAACGGTCCCGAATGACGGGGGATCAGTTCCCGCCGGAGCGTGAGCCCTTCGCCATCCACCACGCCTACCGGCGGCAGGTTGACGCTTTCAAACGCGCGGAAGCCGGTGGTGCGCACCTTGACCGCGCGGGAGCCCAGCATGATCAGCCGGTCGAAGGCGATGAACACGCCCGGAACGCCGGTCGCCGCCATCGCAAACGCGCAGCGCAGGTTTTCCACCGCGTCGGTCAGCGGGTGGGAGGCGGGCAGTTGCGAGCCGGTCAGGACTACCGGCAGCGGAAGTCCCTTGAGCATGAACGAAAGCGCCGACGCGGTGTAGGCCATCGTGTCGGTGCCGTGGGTGATGACGACGCCATCGTGGCCTGCGGCATGGTCGAAAATGCAGCGGGCGATTTCGCGCCACTCCTCCGGCTGCATGTTGGCGCTGTCCATGCTGAACAGCGGGATGTGCTCGATCTGGTAGCGCCCGCCCAGCATCCTAAGCGCCTGCGGCAGCGCGCCGCCGTGCTCGTCGGGCGCCAGGCCCTCCGGCGTGGAGACGGCGGCAATCGTGCCGCCGGTTGTGATCATCAGAATTTTCATTGGTTCACGTCCATCCGGTGTATTTCGCATCTCAGGCGCTTCGGTCGCGCCGGCCCAAGCCAGGTTCCGGTTTTATCGGGGCGCCGCCTGTTCTGGCGCGATGGAGCGCCTCCGCCGCACCCCGCGCCTCGGAAAGGGGGCATGCGCCGACAACCGCTTCCAGCTTGAGCGCGGGATAGGCGGCCATGTACAGAAACCCCACGTCCTGCTTGAGAACCAGCAGCCTTTTGGCGAAAGACGCGGTGTCACCGCACAATAGAAGCAGACCGAATTCATCCGTCCGCAGGCGTGCGCACGTTTCGTCGGCCTGGAGAGACCCATCCAAATAGCGCGCAAGGCTTGCCGCGGCGTGCCCGCGCTTTGCGGAGGGCAGACGCTGAAAATTCTGGATTCTAATTGACACCACCGACCGCGGCTGACCGTCATCTGGCAGACGCTCCGCGTTTTCAACGAACCGAAGATCCGCCTGCGCGTTCCGGCGTCTCCGTGCCAGCGAGGGGGACAAAGGAATCAACGCGGCCAGGAGCACAAGGACGGCCGCGACGTGGAACACCGTGACGCGCTTGAGATCCAGTGAAAACAGCGTGTCCATGCCAAGGGAGGCGGCGGATCCGTTTTGAATGTGGAAGGGTATCCATATCAAAAAGCACAGCCCAACAGAGATGAGCAGCCTGGCCACTCGTCTGCGCATAATCGACATGCAAGAACTCCTCATTTTGAATGTCCGCGATTCATTATAGAGTCGCGGGCGAATTCTGTCAACACAGTCAGAATTTCAAAAAGCCTGCGCAAACAGGCTTTTTCCGGAAATGCTCCGTCATTTTTCTGTGGTGGAATCCGATGGCCGGGTGACGGTGACCCGCAGCTTGTCTACGCGCACGCCGTCCATCTTTTCTACGGCCACATGCAGCGAGTCATAATCAAACGAGCGCCCCACCTCCGGCTGCGCGTCCAGCATCTCGACGGCCCAGCCGCCCAGCGTGGTGTACTCGCTTTCAAAGTTCTTGCCGTCGTAGTCGATCTCGTCGAAGAAGTCGTGCAGGCCCATCAAGCCGCTGCATTCGTACTCGTTCTCGCCGACCTCTACGCAGGGCTCCACGATGTCGTCGTTCTCGTCCCAGATCTCGCCCACCAGCTGCTCCAGAAGGTCTTCCAGCGTGATGATGCCCATGGTGCCGCCGTACTCGTCGGCCACCACTGCGATGTGGGTGCGGGAGCGCTGGAGGAGCTTCAGCGCGTCGTCCAGCTTCAGCGTCTTGTGGACGACCACCGGCGGCATCAGCATCTTGCGCAGGTTGACGTCCGCCTTGTTGTCCAGCGCCCGCAGGAACTGGTTGACGTTCAGGATGCCGATCACATCGTCCACGGTGTCTTCGTAAACCGGGATGCGCGAATACTGGGATTCTATGATCACCCGCAGGATGTCGTCCATCGAATCTTCCACATCGATGGCCACCATGTCGATGCGCGGGGTCAGCACCTGGCCGATGGTCAGATCGTCAAACTGCAGCGCCGACTGCACAAGGTCGGTCCGCTCCTCGTCGATCACGCCTTCGTCCTCGGCGGTTTCTAGGATGGCGGTCAGTTCCTCCTCGGTCATGGCGGGGCCGTTTTTGTCGCCCACGCCCATCGCGCGGGCGAGCCGCTCCACCGCGAACACCGATACCTTGACCAGCGGCTTGAACGCCAGCATGATCGCCCGGAGCGGATAGGCCGATTGACGGGCAAAGGAATCCGCGTGGCGCTTGCCGATGATTTTGGGTGCGATGTCGCCGAACATCAGGAAAAGTACGGTCATCAGGATCGACGAAAAGCCCACGCCCTTTTCACCGGCGAAGCCCAAGGCCACCACAGTCGCCAGCGAGGACGCGCCGATGCTGACAAAGTTGTTGCTGATCAAGATGGCCGACAGCGCGTCGTCAAACTGGTCGTAGATCTTGACGGCCATCGTGCTCTGATGGTCGCCGTCCTCCGCCGCGCGCCGCATGCGCCGGATGTTGACCGACGTATAGGCAAATTCCCCGGCGGACAGGTAGGCGGAGGCGGCCAGCAGAAGGAGGATCGCCGCGATGTCGAAATACAGCATGGCGGCCGCCTCACAAAACCGCGGCGGGCTCAGCCGCCGGGTCGCTTTCATCATAGATTTCGCCAACCAGTTCCTCCAGAATGTCCTCCATGGTGACGAGACCCAGCGCCTTGCCGGTTTCGTCCGCGATCAGGGCCATGTGGCTTCTGTGCTGGTTCATCTGGGTCATCAGATCGTCGATGTGCATGTCCGAACGGTAGCTGCGAATCGGAATCAGCAGCTCGCGAAGGCGCGTGTAGGTTCCGGTCAGCCGCGCAGTCAGGAAGCGGTTGACCTGCAAAATGCCGATCACGCGGCCGCGTCGGGCGTCCCACACCGGAAAGCGCGAATACTTGTGGGCGGCGATCATCGTGGCGATCTGATCCTGGGTGGACTGGGAATCGATCGAAACCACCTTGTCCAGCGGAATCAGGATGTCCTGGGCCGTGATCGCGCCAAACTCAAACGCCGACTGCAAAAGTTCCTGCTGATCGGGCTCCAGCATGCCTTCGTCCTCAATGGTTTCGATGATGTCGTGCAGCTCATCCTCGGTGAAGGAGGGATCGGGCGGCGATGGGAAGTGCCGGGAAATCAGTTCGCCCCATTTGGTAAACAGAAAGGTGAAGGGCTTCATCACCCGCATCAAAAACAGCAACGCCCCGGAAGCCTTCAGCGAGAATGCCTCCGCCCTGCGTCGGGCGATGGTCTTAGGCAGCATATCGACGAACACATAGAAAACTATGGTCAGCGCAAGCGTAGACCAAGCCACCTCGCCGCTGCCCCAGAGCCGTGTGACCAACACCGTCGCAAGCGTTGCCGCCGCGATGGAAAGTATGTTGTAGAGTATAAGGATCGTCGTGAGCGCTTCCTCAAAGCGTGACAGAATGACGAGCGCGCGGCGGGCGTTTATATCGCCGTCCTCCGCGCTGGTCTTGATGCGAACACGGTTAACCGCGTTGTAGCTCATCTCGATGGCCGATGTCAGGCCGCTCAGCACGATTGTCAGAAAAAGTAGCAGGGCTATAGGCCAACTGTCCGGGTCCATGGACAAAAATCAACTCCTACGATATTGAATATGCATCAGTATAACACGGCGGACGTTAAAAAACAAGTCGTTCCGCCATCAAATGTGCATCAGGGGCTTGCGCTGCAAACAGCGCTGTGGTATAATGTCGGTTGCCACATGGGTGATGACGGTTGGGTCCTGTGCGGCGTCATGCCGTGAATCTTGTCAGGGCCGGAAGGCAGCAGCAATAAGCGGAAGTTGGCGCGCGCCGCGGGGAAGCCTGGCCTGAACCCGGTGGTTTTTTGTCCTCACTTCGCTGCGCAGAGAGCCTGCGAGCATGATATAGGGCGGTCATTTTCCACTGATTTCGCTGACGAAATGAAAAACCGTTCCCGCCGACTGGCGCGGGAACGGCCAGTTTTTTATGTGGCTGACGTATGGGCAAATGGGCGCG
>CALGYL010000180.1 GCA_937934775.1 uncultured Clostridia bacterium | reverse complement strand
CTCGCTTTCGGCGCAGGGGGACGAGCAGAGCGGCATCACCCGGCGCGAGGAGGTCGCCTCCACGAGGAGCTTACTGAACACCGCCCGGCTGATGGAGGAGAACGGCACCTTGATGCGGCTGAAGGAGATGGAGTACCTGGAGCGCATCATGGGCAACGTGGACTCCATCACCGTGGGCGGGGGCGGCGACCTTTTGAAGCAGTTGGCGCAGCTGCTGAAGGGCGCGTGAAGGTAGTAATAAATTGAACGGACTGCTTCTGGACATCGTAGATTCGAAAGGAGATTTGGCATGATCGAGATCAAAGGGGCTTTCAACACCGCGGTCGCCTACACCGACCGGCTGGAGGAGACGGCGGAGGCCCAGATTCGGGCGATGTGCGACCAGGCGCACTTTTCCGGCCTCAAAATTCGCGTCATGCCGGATGTGCACGCGGGCAAGGGTTGCACCATCGGCACCACGATGACGCTGAAGGATAAAGTCGTGCCCAACATGGTGGGCGTGGACATCGGCTGCGGCATGGAGACGGTACGCTTGAAAGAGCAAGAGATTGATTTCGCCGCCCTCGACCGGGCCATCCACCGGTACATCCCCTGCGGGCGGGAGATCCGGCGCGAAGAGCACCCGTTCGGAACTGAGATCAACCTTGAAGAGCTTCGCTGCGCGGGTAAGGCGCAGTTGGTCCGCGCCCGGCACTCCATCGGTACGCTGGGCGGTGGAAACCACTTCATTGAAGTGGATCGGGACGAGGAGGGCAATCTGTACCTTATTGTGCATTCCGGCAGCCGCCATCTGGGTACCGAAGTGGCAGAGTGGTATCAAGAGGAGGGCCTCCGGGCGCTGTGCGGCGCGTCTGAGGCGCAGTTGAAAGAGGCCATCGCAGAACTGAAGCGGGAGGGCAAATCCAAGGAGATTCAGTCGCGCATCCGCTCCCTCAAGGAGTCCGCCGACTGCCCCGTCCCCAGGGACCTGGCCTATGTCTCCGGCAAACTTTTTGATGACTATATCCACGACATGCGCTTGACCCAGCGCTTCGCCGCCCTCAACCGCAAGGCGATGGTGGAGGTGATCCTGCGGGAGGCGATGCTGACGGAAGCGGAGAGCTTTACCACCATCCACAACTACATCGACACCGAATCGATGATCCTCCGGAAGGGCGCGGTGTCCGCGCGAAAAGGAGAAAAGCTCCTCGTTCCCATCAACATGCGGGACGGGTCTCTCCTGTGCGTGGGAAAAGGCAACGATGACTGGAACCAGTCCGCGCCCCACGGCGCGGGAAGGCTTCTGAGCCGGTCCGAGGCCAACCGCACGCTCTCCGTCCAGCAGTTCAAGGAGACGATGCAGGGCGTTTACTCCACCACTGTCTCCAAAGCTACGCTGGACGAGGCGCCGATGGCCTACAAGGACATGGATGAAATCGTCCGAAACATCGGCCCCACGGCTGAAATTGTCATGATTCTGAAGCCCGTCTACAACTTCAAATCGGCGGAGTGAGCGGGAGGGGAAATCAAGACGCCCTTTCCGCCCACAAAAGTTTAGGTCATAGGGACCGCTTTCAACATCAGGAACGTGAAGAATGCTTTCGTATCATTCCTACGGCTAGATCTCAAAGTCCATGACGATGAAGAACTCCAGCGTAACCATATTTGCGCGGATCGGTTCTCAAAGATGCGGATAGTTTTGTCGAGAGGCGAAGCTGCCCGCATCTTCTGTCAAGACCCATTTCTGCCGGAATGGTAAGCTTCGCTATTGACAGGAATCTATGCGGCATATAGAATAAATTTACATTGCATTCACAAAGGTGTGGGTGAAGTACTGCTTTTTGCCGAACAAATCTCGGGTAGAGGTGATCTGGTTTGTACTCGTTGATGCTGCTTGACGACGAACCGATCCTGCTGGACGGACTTTTGCACACGGTGGATTGGGCCGCCGGAGGATTTAAAGTGGTCTGCGCGGCGCACCATGGGTTCGAGGGAATCGAGCAGTATCTGGATTATCAGCCGGATGCGATCATTACGGACATCCGCATGCGGTTTATGGATGGTCTGGATTTCATCCGGGCAATCCGCCGCATCGATCAGGACGTGGAGATTGCGATCATGTCGGCATACGACGTGTTCGATCACGCGCAGCGCGCGCTGGAACTTGGCGTTTCCGAATACCTTCTCAAGCCGATTGAGCCGGAAAAAATGGCGCGCTGTCTGGCGCAGATGAAGGAGCGGTTGGACAAGCGCCGGTCCATTCGCCGCCGATTGAAGCAGGCGGAGCAGTACCTTTCGGAACAGAGCGAAGAATTGACCCGGCTGACTAGAAAGCGTTTGTTGCTGGGGGCGGCCCAGAAGGAAGAGCTGTGCTACCTGAACCTGGGTGATCTGTCGCGCCCGGGAGGGTGGCAGACTCTCCTGGTGAGCGGCGACGACACCGCGCTGATGGGCGTGCCGATCGAAAAAATGCTGAGCGAAGCGCTGGGGCCGAACCTTGTCTACCTGGCGCTGTTTGACGACGGACGGGTCTGCGCGGTGCAGGATGTTTCTGAAAGCGGCGTGCCGGTCGAGTGCATTGAAGCATGCCTGAAGCGAATCGATGATACGCTGAGCGTCAGAGCGGTGGCGGCGCTGGGCGACGAGGTGTCCGCGCTGACCGCGCTGGACCAGTCCTTCCGTTCCGCGGAGAAACGGTTGCAGATGGCCTCGATTGCCGGGATCTACGGACTGATCACTCGCCACGACGCGGTGTTCAGGAGAGAGCGATTCAGTTATCCCTACGACCTTGAGCTTGTTATGATGCGGCTCATCCCCAATGGGACCGTTCAGCAGATTTCCGACTGGGTGGACGCGCTGAGCGCGTATCTCGCCCAGTATCCCGGCTACGCATCCGTGACGATACGCAGCGCGTTTCAGCGCGCCTTGCAGCGCATGGTCGAGATCGACGGCATTCCACTGAGCGAATTCCCATCCTGGCTGAATCGATTGGAAATGATCCTGGGGCTTCCCGCCGGAAAATGGGAGGAGGAACTCAAGCGCGCGCTCGAGGCGCTGGTCGACACCCTGAATTGCCCGGATACCGGGTTTTTGGGCGGATACCTCATGGGCCTGGTTGAGGAAGCAAAAGGCTTTACGCTTCTCAACCTGAGCGATCCTGCGCTCAACCTGCGCATGACGGCCGCGAACCTGCACATGAGCGCCCCGTATCTCGGGCGCGTGTTCAAGCGTGCGACCGGCAAGTCCTATTCCAATTATCTCAATGAATGCCGCATCGAGATGGCGCGGCAGCTCCTTTCGATGAACGAGGTCCGCGTCTGCGATGTCGCCCAGCGCGTCGGGTTTGACAACCAGCCCTATTTCCAGGTGCTTTTCAAAAAGCAGGTGGGCGTTACGCCAGGGGATTACCGGTCCAGGCGTTCCCTGAAGGGAGACGCGCCATGATCGCCCTGCGGCGCACGTACAAAGGCCTGGCCGCGGGCGTGCGCGGCGGCATTTTCCTCCGGATGGCGGCGATGTTCCTGGCGGTTTTAATCCTCCCCACCGGCGCGATTCTCATCGCGATGAACAACGCCTTTCAAGTGCACGACTATCAGGAGACGCTCCGCAGCCAGCGCTACTCGATGGCGCAAGTCGTCCAGCGGTTCAATCAATTCTTCGATCACATCGATCAGGTGGTCATGGACATCGTATATGCCCAGGCCATTCAGGATTCTCTGGTCGGCAAGGCGAGCAGACGCTCCGTCAACGCCGTCATCTCTTCAAAATCCTACACGGAAGGCATCTCCATCGCCTATCTAAGCAATCGGAACGAACTGTTCAGTTCGTCCATCACCACCGGGTACGAATCCACGCTGATCAATCAACTCCCCGGCAGCGCCATCTTCCAGAAAATGAACGAATCCTACGCGGGCCTGTCCTGGGGCTTGGAGGACAGCAACCTTTTCAGCCCCTTTCGCATCAGCCGGGATCAACAGTCCCTGTTCGCCGGGCGGCGCGTGCGCCATCTGGATCTCAACGTGTCGCCGGGTTTCCTTGTGGTGCAGACCATGCCAAGGCAATTGGCCGCACTGGTTGACGATCCCCTGATGCGTAAGGGAACCCGCTATCTGCTCCTTGACGGGAGCGGGACCGTGGTTTTGGACAGCGCGGGGGAGAAGGCAGCGGGTTCGCCGCTTGGCGCGTCGGATCTGATCGCGCACAGCCGCGCGGCGGAAGACAGTTTTTATGGCGATCTGGGCCTGGGCCGCAGCCTGCATATTTTTGCGGCGCTGGGCGGCACTGGACTTACGCTGATTTCCTGCCTGCCCGAGAAAGAGATCCGTGAAACGCGCAACGAGCTGAACCAGCTCCTCATCACCGTAGCGCTCATAAGCTCCGCAATCGCGCTGATACTGGCGCTGCTGTTCTCGTTCTACTATTCCCGTCCCATCATGCAGATCGCCCGCGCCATGCGCCGCGTGCGCAAGGGCGAACTGGACGAGAAGCTGAACATCCGGCGCGCCGATGAGATCGGCGAGCTTGCGAGTACCTTCAACGTGATGACCGACGGCATGAAAAAATTGCTGGAACAGACCAGACGCGATCAGCAGGAGCTGAACCGCGCCGAAATCAACGCGCTGATCTACCAGATCAACCCGCATTTTCTGTACAATACACTGGACAGCATCAACACACTGGCGCGCCGCTCGGGCGACGCGCGCATCGCTACGTTGATCACGGAGCTGTCCAGCCTTCTGCGCATCACGCTCTCCGGCGGGCGGGAGCAGATCCCGCTCCGGAGCGAGCTACAGCATGTGGGCAATTATCTGAAGATCATGCAGCTTCGAACCGGCGCTCTGTTCGAGTACGAAATCCTGTCGGACGAGCCGATCCTGGACGTTCAGATCCTCAAGTTCCTCCTCCAGCCGCTGGTCGAAAACGCCATCAACCATGGGATGAACTATACCGAGGAGGGCGGTCTGATCCGGGTGAGCGCGCACGCGGAGGGGCGCGACCTGCGCCTGAGCGTGGCGGACAACGGCGTTGGCATGACGCCGGAACAGGTATCGGATGTGGAGCGGAGGCTTTGGGATATGCGCTCGGAACCGTCGGCCGGGGGCGGCGGCGTCGGCTTGAAAAACGTGTACAGGCGGCTGCGCATCCATTACGGGGAAAACAGGTTCCGGATGGCGTTTCTCCCCTCCGAACTGGGCGGCGTCAGCGTCGTGATCACACTAATGGGCGTTCTGCCCGAATAATCGGTTTCGTTTTTGAAAGAAGTTCACGCCTTTTTGAAATGACACACCCGCCGCGCATCTTTTATAATGAATTTACAGACGTGCGGCGGCGCGGAGGATCGCGCGAGCTGCACGGATAGGCATGGGGAGGGTTTCAACGTGCGCAAGGTGTTGTTGTGGGTTCTTGTGTTGGCAATGGCGCTGATTCAGACCTCGGCGCTGGCGGAGCCGGTTCAGGTGACGATGCTCAAAAGCGCGGGCGGCAACGACTCGAACATCGAATTGTGGCGGGATCTGGCAACGCAGTTCGAAGCTTGGACCAACGGCAAGTACACGCTGTCCATGGAGGAGATCCCAGGCGTCGCGGTCGACGTGCGCACGAAGCTGAAAATGCTCAACGCAGCCAACAACCTGCCCGCCATCGTGACCGATATGGGCGCGGAGCCGGCGTTTGCGGAGCTCCTCATGACCAATAACCGGCTGATTGACCTGAAGCCGAGCTTCGACGCCGACCCGGAATGGCAGAAGACCGCCTTCGAGACCAGCGTTACCTACAACACGCGGGATGGCAAGATGTACTCCTCCCCGGCCACGGCGACATCCTATGTCGGCGTGTACTACAACAAGGAGCTGTTCAAGGCGGCCGGCGTCGACAAGTTCCCGGAGACATGGGATGCGTTCTGGGATGCATGTGAGAAGATCAAGGCCACCGGCGTAGCCCCCCTCTCGCTGCACACCACCGAGACCGGCTGGTGCACGATGCTGCTGGCCACCGCCTACGCCTCCCAGCACAGCGAAGAGGGCGCGGCATTTCTGAGCCAGAACTTCCCCACGGACTTTAACAACCCCGCGATGCTGGACATGGCGGAGTTCATCCGCAAGCTGTTCAACTACACCACCAGCGATGCCATCGGCGGCACCTATTCGCTGGCTGCCAACAACTTCTGCGCGGGCAAGACCGCAATGATTGCCAACGGCCCCTGGATGAGCGAATCGCTCTACGACACGCAGTACGCCCCCGAAGGCTTTGCGGAAAAAGTCGGCTATGCGCCGTTCCCCGGCAACACCATGCTCACCGATCTTGGCGAGCAGTACGGTTACGGCGTAGCCGTGGACGTTTCCGAGGAGCAGCAAAAGGGCGCGATCGAGTTCATCAAGTTCCTGGCGCGGCCTGAAGTGATCAACCAGTTCACGATGGTCACCGGCGACATGTCGCACCTGGTCAAGCTGCCCGATGAGATGTTTGAAAAGCTGTCCCCCGTCATGAAGGAGTACGCCGACGCCGTGCAGAAGACCGAGCGGACCGTGCCGCGCTATCAGGCCCGGTGGGATTCCGTGGTGCAGACCGAGGTCGTTGAGCAGGAACTGCCCAATCTCGCGCAGGACATCATCACCCCGCAGCAGTTCGTCGACAAGCTCACTGAAGGCGCGCAGCGTTACGCCGCTGAGGCGGCCGGCTGATCCGGCGCACACCTGATCCGTTGAATGCCTGCCCCCCGGTCGGACGCAATCCGCCCGGGGGGCAAACGAAAGCGCGCATATTGTCGCAGGATCATAAGAAGGGGGGTGCGCCCTTGTCCAGGCAGTACGGGAAATGGATTGCGTTGTTTCTGGCGCCGGCGCTGCTGCTCTACGCGCTCATCTACCTGTTCCCGCTGATCTCGGTGTTCGTACTCGGGTTTACCAAGTGGGACGGATTCACCCAGCCGGTGTTTCTGGGGCTGGGCAACTACCGGAAGCTGTTTTCAAACCCCGCGTTCCAGCAGGCGCTGAAGAATACGCTGACCTGGGCGCTCTGCGCGATGGTCGTCCATGTGCCGTTCGGCGTGCTGGTCGCGCTGATCCTCAACAAAAGGCTACGGGGCTGGCGACTGACCCGCGCGGTGTTCATGATCCCCAACGTGATCGCGCCGTCGGCGATGGCGCTGATGTTTGTGTTCGTCTACAAGCCGGACGAAGGCATTTTGAATTCGCTGCTTCGCCTGATCGGCATCGACGCGCACCAGAACTGGCTGTTCAGCCAGTCCACCGCCTTCGGTGCGCTGACGATGATCTGGCTATTGTACGCGGCGGTCATCACACTGATCACGCTATCCGAATTGATGGCGATCCCGGACGAGATCTATGAGTCGGCGCGTATCGACGGTGCGAACACCTGGCAGATCGATTGGCACATATGCCTGCCGCTTTTAAGGAAGATCATCGGCACCGGCATGGTCATCGCGATCACGGCGGTCTTCCGGAAGTTCGACATCGTCTACCTGACCACCAACGGCGGCCCCGGCAACGCCACCATGACGCTGTCGGTGATGATGGTCAACGCCATCACCAACACCATGAGCTACGGATACGCCAACGCCATCGGCTCGATCCTGATCGTCATGGGCATCGCGGTAATGCAGATCTGCAACCGGCTGTTCCGCATGGGCGCCAGCACGTATGAATAGGAGGCGGACCATGACGCACGCGGAAAAAAGACCCGTTATGCGGCGCTACGGCGTGGGTACCTACGTTTTCTCCTACCTGATCATGGGCTTTGTGATCCTGATCTGCGTCTTCCCGCTCGTGTGGCTGCTGCTCTCCTCGTTCAAGACAAACATTGAAATCCTGAATTCCGCGTTCAGCTGGCCCAAGACGCCCAGCTGGTACGGATACCAGCAGGCCGTGGCAGTGTCGAAGATCCACCTTCGGTACGCAACCTCGCTGATTGTGTCCCTGAGCGCGACGGCACTGTGCCTCCTTATCTATTCCATGGCGGGGTACGTGCTGGCCCGGTATGAGTTCCGGTTTAAAAAAGCGATCTTCGCGCTTCTGATCTCGTCCCTTCTGGTGCCGACCGAAGCGATGATCCAGCCCATCTACCGCGTGATCAACCAACTGGGCTTGTATGACACCAAGGGCGGGCTGATCCTAGTATACACCGCGTTTGGCATGGCGCTTTGCCTGTTTTTGATGCGCAGCTTCTTCCAGGACATCCCCAAAGAGATGGAGGAGGCCGCCTGCATCGAGGGCTCGGGGTTTTTCCGCACGTTCTGGCAGATCATGCTGCCGCTGGCGCAGCCCGCGCTGATGAGCTGCGCGGTGCTGACGTTCATCAACTGCTGGAATGAGCTTCTGTATGCGCTGCTCTTGACCTCGACAGAGCAGAACCGGACGCTCCCGCTGATGCTCAAATACTTCACGTCCAGTTTTTCATTCAACTACCCGGCTATGTTCGCGGCGCTGGTGATGTACGTGGCGCCAAGCGTTTTACTGTATGTTCTGCTTCAGGAGCAAATTATGACGAGTATGATCGCAGGCGCGGTGAAGGGATAGGGGGGAACCGATATGGATCGAGAAATCCTTCGGGCGCTGGCCGGACAGGTGGCGGAGCTGGCGCATCTGGACATACAAGCCCGGAATATGGAGCTGCACCGGGCGGTCAACAGCCTGCGTATGATCCGTCCGGTGGTTCTATTGGACGAACTGCCCTGGAACCAGCTCAATCAGGACGGCGAGCTGGACCTGAAGTGTCAGGACGAATTCTTGCGTTCGGTGGAGCGGGAGATGCGCCGCACGCTGTACCGGTGGAACCACTGCCGGGGCGACATGATCGTGGAGCCCTTCTATCGGCTGAACCGGGCCATCACCATCGGCGACATCGGCGTCAGCATTCACGAGGATATTCTGGCATCCGACGGCGAAAACAACATCGTTTCGCACCACTACATCGATCAGCTGCCCGATGAAGAATCCCTGATGAAGCTGCACCCGCCGGAAATCATCGTGGACGACGATCTGACAGAGCGGCGGCGCACACTTCTTGACGGCATCTTCGGGGACATATTGCCGGTTCGCGTGACGGGGGTAACCCATGCCGGTTTCTACATGCCGTGGGACAACCTGGCGATGTGGCGCGGTGTAGAGCCGATCTACGTGGATCTGATGGACGACCCGGAGCTGTTGCACGCGTTTATGCATAAGTTCCTGGACATCCGGTTGGACCTTATGGACCGGTTGGAGGCGATGAACCTGCTGGACGCGGACATCGGCATCCTGCACTGCACGCCAGGCCTTGTGGACGAACTGCCGGGCAGGATTGAGGGTGGGCGCGTGAAGCGCAAAAATCTATGGGGGCGCGGGACCGCGCAGGTATTTGCGTCGGTGTCACCCGCCATGCATGACGAGTTCGAAATCGAGTATGCCAAGGAATTCTTTGATGGCTTTGGTCTGGTCTACTATGGGTGCTGTGAACCGCTGCACAACAAGATCGATATCGTCAAAAAGCTGCCCAATCTGCGCAAGATCTCCATCACGCCCTGGGCGGACGTACGCAAAGCCGCCGAGCGGATCGGGAAGGATTTCGTGCTGTCCAGAAAACCCAATCCGGCCTCGGTCGCCGTCCCGGCGCTCGACGAGGGCGCTCTGCGCAAGGACATTCTCGAGACGCTTTCACGGTGCCGTGAGAACGCGACGCCCGTGGACATCACACTCAAAGACATTAGCACCGTCTGTTATAACCCGAATAACCTTTCGCGCTGGGAGCAGGTCGTCATGGAAACGGTGCGCAATTTCTGAGCGCCTCGCCCTATCCGCGACTGGAGGGAGATCGGATTTCAATTCATGGATATCGGCATACCTGAATACCAGCACCAATTGCTCGCAAGAAAAAAGATGGGCAGCCCTGCCAACCAGGCAAGGCCGTCCATCTTTTTCTCGGTTTTGCTCACGGCCCAAAGGCCTGCCTTATCGTGTCACCGATCTCTCCTTCGAAAAAGTGGAGGTACCGGTCGTACGTGAACCCCGCGCTGGCGTGGCCCTGTACAGCAAAGGCAAATGTCTGGCGGATTGCGAGTATCCCAGGAAGACATTTTGATTTGCATCTCTTGCCCAGGAAGTGCTATACTTTGCTTGGGGTGGTTACGGACTTCCTCTTTCCTGTGCCTGACCCCGTTGGTGAGCGCTTTCGCCGTTGGGATGTGTTTTAATATCATCCTCAAGTTGGTCACGGGGGATTGACGAGGCGCAGACGGCGAACTCGACTTCGGAACGGGGAAGCGGGTACTGGTAAAATCATCGGAGAATGCGCGTATGGAAGTGACGCTTGTCTGTTATTGTAATACCAACTTGAAACATTAACGCATCGTTGTGCCGGGTCTTTTCGCGCATCGCTGTGTCGCTTTCCGCTCGAGCGTAGCGCTGCATTTCACGCCGAAGGCGTATCCCGAAGGGTCGCCTCGCTCCAGCTCCTTGCGCTGCATCAAAAATCCCTCGGCGCTTTGGATGCGTTACTATTTCGCATTGGTATAAATGCACGGCCTGCCAAAAGGCGAAACGTATCTTGACGTCAGAGACACAGCGTATGAACTTCGTGGCATCAAGTTGAATCGCCTGACCCGCGAAGAACTGAAAGCGTGGCTTGCCATCAGCGGCTTGCCTTCCATATTGCCGTCCGAAAGCAACAAATAGGTGGTGGAAAGATTTTGAATATACAACAAGTACTTGCATCTGAGTTCAAGCTGTCCGCGGCGCAGGTCGCGGCAACGGTTGGGCTGATTGAGGACGGCAACACGATACCGTTCATCGCCCGCTACCGCAAAGAGGCGACGGGCGGCATTGACGATGTGACACTTCGCGATCTTGACGAGCGGCTGACATACCTTAAAAACCTTGAAGCGCGGAAAGCGGAAGCAATCCGCCTGATTGACGAGCAGGGAAAGCTCACGCCGGAATTGCAATCGGAAATTGAGAAAGCCGAAGCGCTGCAACGCGTCGAGGATTTATATAAGCCGTTCAGAAAGAAGCGCGCTACCCGCGCAAGCAAGGCGAAAGATGCGGGTTTGGGACCGCTGGCAGTGCTCATCCTGAAGCAGAAGCTCCAAAGTGGTGAACCGCTGAAACTCGCGGAGCAGTACATCTGTGCGGACGGCGGCTTTCCGTCTGCCGAAACCGCGTTACAAGGCGCGTGTGATATTATCGCAGAGCAAGTTGCCGATGACGCGGAGATTACCGCCGAACTTCGGAATTTCACGCGTTCCCGCGGCGTGATCGTCAGCGAAGCTGCCGACAAGGACGAAAAGACCGTTTACGAAGCATATTACTGCTTCAACGAGCCGCTTGCAAAAATCCCGAATCACCGGATTTTGGCCATCAATCGCGGCGAGAGCGAGGAAAAGCTGAAAATCAAGGTTGACACACCCGCGGAGCAGGCCGCCACCATACTTGAGCGCCGTGTGATCACGGGACAGAGTATATTTACGGACCTGCTGAAAATTACGCTGGCCGACAGCTACAAGCGGCTTATCGCGCCGGCATTGGAGCGCGAGACGCGCCGCGACCTCACGGAACGGGCGCAAACGGAGGCGATTAAGGTATTCGCCAGGAACACGGAAAATTTGCTCTCTGTCCGCCCCGTCAAGGACGCGAGGATTATCGCAATCGATCCAGGATACCGAACGGGCTGCAAAGTCGCGGTTTTGGACGAGTTCGGGAAACTCCTTGACTTTACGACAATCTACCCCACGCCGCCAAAGACCGACATCGCGGGGACGGAGCGCGCGCTTGAAAACTATTGCAGGAAGTACGATATCAACGTAATCGTTCTTGGCAATGGAACGGCGAGCCGGGAAACGGAAGAAGTCATCGCGGGTTTTATTCAAAAATCAGGGCGAGAAATTCAATATACGATCGTGGGCGAGGCGGGCGCCTCGGTATACTCCGCGTCCAAACTTGCCAGCGAGGAATACCCCGACCTTGACGTGACGACGCGCGGCGCGATGTCCCTTGGGCGGAGGCTTCAGGACCCGCTTGCGGAGCTTGTGAAAATCCCGCCGAAATCCATGGGCGTGGGGCAATATCAGCACGACCTCAACCAAACCGCGCTTGATACCGCGCTGACCGGGGCGGTTGAGAACGTCGTGAACCGCGTCGGCGTCGACCTGAACACCGCAAGCGCGAGTTTGCTCGGCTATGTCGCGGGCATTGGCGCGGCGGTCGCGAAGAATGTCGTCGCCTACCGTGAGGCAAACGGCGCGTTTACCGACCGCAGGCAGCTCAAGAAAGTGCCGAAGCTCGGCGACAAGGCGTTCAAGCAATGTGCGGGTTTCCTGCGCATTCGAGGCGGCAGGGAGCTGCTCGACAACACAGGCGTTCATCCCGAAAGCTACGAACTTGCGCGGGAAGTCATGAAACGCGGCGAAATAGAGGACGTTTCCGCGCTGGCGAAAGAGCTTGGCGCAGGGTTGCCAACGCTTCGAGACATTATCGCGGAAATCAAAAAGCCCGGACGCGACCCGCGTGACGACGCGCCGCCCGTAATTTTCAGCCGCGCCGTGAAATCACTTGACGATTTGACGATCGGAATGGAACTGACAGGAACCGTCCGTAACGTTGTGGACTTTGGCGCGTTCGTGGACATCGGGGTGAAGCAGGACGGATTGGTCCACATCTCGAAAATGGCGAATCGCTTTATCCGTCACCCAAGCGACGTCGTTTCGGTCGGCGACACGGTGACCGTGTGGGTTGTGACCATCGACAAGGCGCGTGGTAAAATCGGGCTTAGTATGGTGAAGGCTGATTGAGATAAAACAGCCGCAAAGGAACGACGCAAAGGAACGGACAACTCCGCGTAGCGCCGCCTGCCTGGGCTCGCGGCATTGATACGAATTCCAAACATGAATCACTCGTAACGCCGGTTATTTTCGCGCAGAACCATGTCGCCTTCCGCTCAAAATAGCGCTGCTATTCCTCGCTCCGGCTCCTTGTTCTGCATCGAAAATTCCTCGTCCCTTTGGGGTAAATAATACGCTTCATTGGTATGATTCATGTTACATTTGTATGAGAACACTGCGGCGATCCCATCTTCGCCGAAAGCTTCACCCGGAGATTCCTGAATAATGCTAGAAAAGGTGGCGATAATACCCAAAAAAGAGTTGGGAGTGAACAGAGAGATTGGCGAACAGCATCACAAACCGGCAGATGTTCTTCATTCTCATCCTGATCCTCACCTCCTACACCTCCGTCGATTTACCCAAGATCGTGGCGCAATCTGCGGGGCGGAACGGTTGGATGTTGGTGTTGGCGGTAGCGCTGGTATTCGGGCTTGCCGCCGCGGCGATCGCGTCGCTGAACAACCGTTTTCGGGGCAAGGTGATGTTCGACTACAGCCAGGAGATTGCCGGCAAACTGGCCTCCCGCCTGATCGCTGTTTACTACATCCTTTACTTTATAGTGGTTGGCGTCTATTTGAAGCTCCGGTTGGTCAACTTCCTGTCCTCGAACTTTCTGCCCAAGACGCCGCAGGCTGTCATGCTGGCCGTCAGTGTGGCGCTGTTCGCCTTCGTATCCTTCAAGGGCATCACCAACGTAGCCCGGCTCTTTGAGCTGTATGGGTTCGCCTTTCTGTTGACCACGATATCGATTTGCGCCATCATGCTGCCCCAGGGCATGATCTACAACATCCGGCCGCTGATCAACCCGGATAAATTCAAGGATTTACCGGCCGCAATCCCCAAGCTTTTATTCCCCTACGGCGGCATCGAGGTGCTCTTGATCGTGCCATTTGCCAAATGCAACAAGAGAGCCGCGCGGGTGGCCTTTTTGACGCTTGTGTTCATCGGGCTTTTGTATGTGCTGATTGTGGACAGCACCATATCCATTCTGGGCATCAACAACACGGCCTTCTACAGCGACGCGTTCATCGAGGCGATCAAGGTCGTCAACATTCCCATCATCGAGCGGCCTGACATCTTCTACCTTACCGTGGGCCTTACGAGCCTGTTTGCCGGCATGATCATGGTGTTCCTGGCCATACTGGAATTTGCCTGCAAGCTGTTCTCCAAGGTTGGACGCCATATCATTACGCTCGTCTGCAGCGTTGTGCTCTACACGCTGTGCATGTTCGCGCTGGGCATCAAGAACATCTCCGAAGTATTGGATGCCTGCGCACCCTACCTGGTGCTGGTCTCCAGCATCCTTCTTCCGGGAACGCTGCTCATTCTGGCTATGGTCAAGGGAAAGCGGGGTGATGCGCCCTGAAGAATCAAGGCATAAGCCGCGTGGTCAAGCTCGCGCTGCTGATTCTGCTGGTGCTGCTCACGGCCGCGTTCGCCGCCATGGGAGACTCGAAGGATATCAATAAAAAGCTGATCGCCACCACGATTGCCGTGGACAGCCGGGACGGGGAATTTTGGTTCTACGTGGAGTTCGCCAACATTCAAGCGGGCCAGAGCGGTACCGGCAGCGGCGGTGGCACGTCCCCGAAGTACTTTTTGCTGAAAGGTCATGGAAGGACGCTGGCCGAAGCCCGGCAAAATCTGAACCGGCAGCTGGATATGCCGCTGTACATCAGCGGAGTGCGAACGCTGCTGGTCACCGAGAATTTCGCCAGGGAGCACCTGCTGGAATACCTGTACAGGCTCCGGGCGGACGAGACCTATCGCAAAAAGGTGATTACCCTCGTCACCCGGGACGATCTGGACGACCTTTTTAAAGCAATGAAAGATCAAAACCTGTCCCTCGGCTATTCGGCGGAAAACACACTGACGACTTTAGAATCGTCCGGAGAAGGATTTTCCCGGACCACGTCGCGGCTGCTCGAAAACCTGAGCGACTCGTACACCGGCATCCTGATCCCCTGCGTCGGCCTGCAGGAGCAGGAGATTGCGTTGACGGGGTATTCCGTGGTCAACGATACCAGGGTGATCGGCTTTATTCCCATCGAGGCGTGCAAGGGCTTGAACATTCTGAAGACGGACAACGCAAAATCCATGTACATCATTCCGTTCAACGGCGTTCAATACACGGTGGAGGCCGACTTGACCAAGCGGACGATCCAGGCATTTTACGAAAACGGCGCGCCCGCCTTCAAAATTTCGCTGAATTTCGACGCCACGCTGGAGTACGGCGACAAGAAGCTTCCGTACGGTTTCAATGACGCGGACAACAAGGCGATGACAGACATGCTGACGCAGAGGATCGATCAGGACGTGCGGGACGCGATCTATCAGGCTCAGACGACGTTCCATACGGATTACCTGCAATTGGACGATGCGTTCCGCGTTGCTTATCCGGTGATCGCGGATTCGATGGATTGGAACGAGGCCTTCACCCGGGCGGCCATCACGCCGGAGGTAAAGGTGAACCTGAAATCGACCTACATGATGGACTACAGTGTGGATCATCTTCAGTGAAGGAGAGGATGCCATGAGGCACGGAGAATTTGAACGATGGATCGATTCCATCCAGACGGGCGATCTGGACATCACTAGGCGCTCCGTTCCCTACCGGGGCGGCAGGGCGGAGCTGATGTACATCCAGCAGCTCACCGACAGGCTGGCGCTCTCGGAAAACGTTGTCAAGCCATTGGTCCTGGCGTGCGCCTCCGGCCGGGCGCGGCTGACCGCGCAGGAGGCGCTGGACGGCATTCTCTACGCCGACTCGGCCAAGGTGGAGACGGATTGGGCCAGGATTCAGGAGTTCATCCTATCCGGCATGGCGGTACTTATGTTTTCAACCGACGAGAGCTACCTCGTCATCAATCAGAAGAAGGTGGAAAAACGGTCGGTGCCTACGCCGCAGTTGACCTACACCGTCCGCGGCGGGCAAGACTGCTTTACCGAGAACCTGGACGCAAACCTGTCGCTGGTCCGGTACCGGGTCAAGGACCCAAACCTGCGCATCCGGTACATGGAGGTGGGCGTGAGGACCCGGACCCGCGTGGCGGTGCTCTATATTCAGGACATCGCAAACGACACTGCCGTGAACGAGGTGCTCAAACGCATCGGGGATATTCGCGTGGATGGCATCGGCGAATCTGGCGAACTGCAGGCCTTCCTGCTCAATGACAACAAGATACTCTTTCCTCAGATGGGCCTGATCGAGCGATCGGACATGGCGTACTCGACACTCCTGGAAGGCAAGGTTATGGTGCTGGCAGACGGCAGCGGCATCGCGCTGTACGCGCCCAAGGTTTTCAGCGAATTCTTTTATTCTTGCGACGACCGGTACGACAACAAGTACTTCGGGATGTTCAACCGGCTGCTCCGGTATATGTCCATCGCGACCGCGCTGACCGCGTCCAGCATCTTCGTCGCCATCACCTCTTTCCACACCGAAGTCCTGCCCAGCGATTATGCCATTTCGCTGGCGCAGTTGCGCGCCAACGTGCCCTTCAGCGCGATGGTGGGTGCGCTGATCCTGGAATTCATCGTGGAATTGCTCCGGGAGGCGCTCGTCCGGGTGCCCAAACAGATCGGTCCGGCCATCGGCATCGTGGGCGCCATCGTGATCGGCCAGTCCGCCATCGCGGCGGGGTTTTTCAGCCCGGTGCTTCTGACCATCGCGGCCGTATCGCTCCTGGCCTCCTTCGCGATTCCGGACTATACGCTGATCAACCCGTTCCGAATCTTGAAGTTCGCGCTGATCATGTTCACCGGGGCGCTGGGTTTTTTCGGCTTTACCGTTTTTTTGACAGCCATCGCCATCGAGTTGGTTTCGCTCAACAGCTTTGGGACCCCCTACATGTCGCCCTGGGCTCCGTTCCACTGGCATGATTTCAACACGACGCTGATTAACCGGTCCGACTTGGAAACGGAAAGGCTCGGGTACCTGAAGCCCAGGGATAGAGTACGGATGCAAAACAGGCATAGAGAATAGCGGTCGGGAGAAAAGGAAGGTATCATTTCGCTCCCAAGCCCGTATAAGGTGGATCAAGCAGGCCGACCTTCTCATTGTTGACGATCGGGTATCTCTCTGTCTCCAGGGTGGAAGCCAACCTCTTCTTCCAGCGCATGGCCGGCATTCAGCAGCACAAGTACAGTTGGTTCGCGCCGGCATTGCGGGTATAGAGCAGCGCGTCGGCGTCGCTCCAGTTCAGCGCGGACGGGACGTAGGGCAGACGGTAACCGTTGGCCGTGATGATGGGCCTGCGGGTCGCGCTGCCGCCCTCGTCCACGCCCTTTCCGGCGGGTACGCTTCGGGTGGAGAATCCGGTCTCTGTCCAATCGCTCATTGAAATCTCCTTTCAGATCCATCGGCTGTTTCTTTGAACCGCTTCGCTTGTTCGCGCCCCGTCGGCTTTTCCGGCGGACGCTGTGAACAAAGCGAAGTGTTTTATCTGGCGTTTCATCCGTGCGAGAACGAATCGCCCGCGGGCGCTTCGTCGCCGTACAGTTGTTTTGAGATGTCCTGATTTTTGCCCATGACCCCCGCGGCGTCCGCGCGGCAGCGCTTACAGTGCCGGAACACATCCAGAAACGGCGCGGCGGCTTCCCGCGCCGCGTTCAGTTCCTGACAGGAGGGTTCCTTTTTGTCCGCCATGCCATGCTGCGGAATCAGGGGAATGATGTTCATGATCGACGCGCCAAGCGCGGCGGTTTTCTCCGCGATGGACGCGATTTCCAGGTCGTTGACGCCCGGAACAAGCACGGTATTGATCTTGATGACCGCGTCCAGCTCCCGCCCGGCGGCCTCCAGCCCCCGTTTTTGCGCGGCGATCAGCGCGCGGGCGGATTCGATGCCGGTGAGAACCCGGCCGTCGGTCACGGTGAAGGCGTTGATCTTTTCAAGGATCTCCGGAACCAGCGAATTGATGGTTACTGTCAGGGAATCAAGGCCGATCTCCTTGAGTTGGGGGATTTTTTCTGCCAGCTTCAGGCCGTTGGTGCTCAGGCATTTGATGATGTGCGGGTATCTGTCCTTGATGATTCGGAAGGTCTCGATGGCGTGATCGGTTGCCAGCGCGTCGCCCGGCCCCGCAACGCCGGCGACACTGATCTCCGGGCACAATTCGAGCGCGCGGCCGAGGACGTCCGCCGCCTCTTCCGGCGTCAGAATCCGCCCCGCCGCGCCGGGTACGTTTTCTGAGTGGATGCCCCGTCCGCAAAACCGGCAGCCAATGTTGCAGGCGGGACTGACCGGCAGGTGGATGCGCCCGTATTTCAGATGCGCCTCGCCGCTGAGGCAGGGGTGGCGTTTGCAGGCGGCGAGCTTCGCGCCCGCGCGGGCGCGGACTTCAGTAAGGATGACTTCAGCCATGTGTGCGCCTCCCTTCAGGGTTTATCTAGGATCCGATCCGCCATCAGCTTGTTCAGTACGTCGTCGATGGGGTAGGGCGCTTCGAACACGCGGATGCCCTTGGCGGCCACGTACTGGGCCGCGCCGTAGCCGATGCGCTCGACCAGGAGCGCTTCACAGTCGGTAAGGGTGTCCAGGATCGCGTCAAACGCGCGTTCGTCGTGGCCGCTCGGGCCGCAGGCGCGCCGTACCTTGCGCAGTTCCACCAGCTCATACCGATCGGAGAACAGGTCCACAATCGCGAAGCGCTCGGCGTGGCCGAAGTGGGTATCGACGAACTTTCCGGATATGCTGGCCAGCGCGATGCGGTGGGGCATACAGCCACCTCCATTCAATCGATCATTGCGGCGGGGGGCCAGGGGAGCAACCCGCTCCTCCGGCCCCCCCCGCCTTTGTTTTTCTTAGAACGCCGGGATGACCGCGCCCTGGTACTTTTCAAGAATGAACTGGCGCACCTCTTCGGTGGTCAGCGCGTGGTACAGCGCCACGATGGCCGGATCGTTCACACGCTCCTTGGTGGTGACCAGAACGTTCGCGTAGGGCGAATCCGCGCCTTCGCGGAACAGCGCGGAGTTGGCGTCGATGCCCGCCTCCAGCACGCGGTTGGTGTTGATGATCGCGCCGTCAAGGTCCGGCAGCAGGCGGACCAGCTGCGCGGCGTCGATCTCCTCAATCTTGATGGGCTTCACGTATTCGGTGATGTCCTGAATGGTCGCTTCATAGGTCGCGAGGTCGCTCCGCAGCTTGATGAAGCCGTTTTGCTCCAGGATTTTCAGCGCGCGGTACTCGTTGGTGGTGTCGTTCGGCACGCCGACGACCGCGCCGTCCGGAATCTCTTCTTTCGTCTTGTACTTCTGGGAGTAGAAGCCGATCGGCTCCACATGGATCGCGCCGGCCGGGGCCAAATCGAGACCCTTCTCCGCCACGACAGAATTCAGGTAGGGTACATGCTGGAAGAAGTTGACGTCGAACTCGCCGGAGGCGGTGTCGTCGTTGCCGTGGTCGTTCTGAGCGATGGTGATTTCCAGGTCAATGCTCTGTTCGGCCAGCTTGGGCTTGACGAACTCCAGAAGCTCGGAGTGGGGGACCACGTCGGCCAGCACTTTCAGCGTCACGCGGGGGTTGAAGGTCGCAAGGGGCGTCGCTTCGGGCGCGGGCGTTGCCGTCGCCTCCGAAAGAGCGGTCACGCTGACAAAAAGAGACAAAACGAGCACGATGGCAAGAATTTTCTTCATGGAAATTCTCCTTCTCAATTCATTATTCGATTGATTTGAGTCTAGACGATGAACCGTTTGCGGGCGATGGACTTGCTGGCCCGGTCGCCCAGGAACTGGATGCCCTGCACCATGACTACGAGTACCACGACCGCCGCGATCAGGATGTCGGTCTTGAACCGGGAGTAACCGAACCGGACCGCCACGTCGCCCAGGCCGCCCGCGCCAAAAGAACCGGCGAGGGTCGTCGTGGAGATCACCACGATCACGGCCACCGTAAACGAGCGGATCAGAGAGGGCAGGGCTTCCGGGATCAGCACCTTCAGGATGATCGAGGAATTGCTTGAACCCATGGCGCGGGCGGCTTCGGTCTTGCCTTTCTCAACTTCCCGGAGAGAACCTTCCACCAGCCTCGCGTACATTGGCACGCAGCTGGCGACCAGCGCCAGGATGCAGGCCTCCGGACCGTAGGCGTGCCCGATGACGAGCCTGGAAAGCGGAAGCGTCAGGATGATCAGGATCATCGACGGCAGCGAGCGCAGCACGTTGATGACGGAACCCAGCACCCGGTTGAATACGGGCAGGGGCCTGACGCCCTCCCGGTCGGTTGCGAACAGCAGAATGCCCAGCATCAGACCGAACACCAGCGTAAACAATGTGGTCAGTAGCGTCATGTACAGCGTTTGCCCGACGGCGGGCCAGACGATCTTCCATACGTCATGGCCGAAAGCGCTTTTCAGGACTTCCCACAGCGTGTGTTTATAGGTATTCAGATCCCATCACCTCCTTTCAGCCATACGTCTTTGGAAAACTCCGTATGGATTTTCATGAAGAGTTTCGAGGTCTGGCTCGCCGGATTCTCAAAGACCTCCCGTGTGCGGCCGGATTCGACGATTTTGCCATCCTCCAGCACCGCCATGTTGTTGCAGGCGTAGCGGATGACCTCCAGTTCGTGGGTAATGAGGAGGATCGTAAGGCCGAACTGCCGGTTGATGTCCTTTAAAAGGTCCAGAATGGACAGCGTGGTCTTCGGGTCCAGGGCGCTGGTGGCCTCGTCGCTTAAGAGCACCTCCGGCTTGTTCGCGAGCGCCCTTGCGATGCCCACCCGCTGCTTCTGTCCGCCGGAGAGCTGGCCGGGGTAGCAGTCCAGCTTGTCGGTCAGGCCCACCAGTTCCAGGATTTCCTCCACCCTGGGGCGGATGTGGCGTTTGGCGATGCCCGCGACCTCCAGCGGATACGCCACGTTCCCAAACACCGTGCGGGAATCGAAGAGGTTGAACTGCTGGAAGATCATGCCGATCCGCTGGCGGTAGCGCACCAGCTCTTCCTTGTCGAGACCGGTCACATCGGTGCCGTCGATCATCACCCGGCCCTCGTCGGGCGATTCCAGCCGGTTGATCAGCCGGATCATCGTGGATTTTCCCGCGCCGCTGAAGCCGATGACGCCGAAGATGTCGCCCTTTTCAATCGACAGATCGACGCCCTTCAGGACCTCCACATCACCGGTCCGAGTGTGAAAGGTCTTTTTCAGGCCTTCGATGGCGACGAACGGTTCCATGCGCAATCATCCTCTCAGCGGTACGTATCCAAAACGCGATCATAAATGTCCTCAATCAGCCGGAGACCGCCGTTATACCCGGCGTAACCGCAGGAGAGCACCAGCCGGTGCGCCACGGGGGGGCTTAAGATCAGAAGGTCGGCATGAATGTCCTTCGCCAGGTCCCGCTCCCACGAGCTTCCGAGAATCAGCGCGCGCTGACGGTTGTCGTCCGCGCGGACCGCCTTGTGGATGGCGCCCGCGTCGTTTTCAAAGTCCACGGCGGCGGAGCGGTTGGGGGAGATGTTCGCGAACTGATCCCGGATGGCGGGCCGGAATTCCTCCGGCGTGTTGTCCACCACGAATTGCCGTCCAGGCAGGATGCCCAGCTCGTTCACCAGGTATCTGCCCACGCCCACGGCGTAGGTGGCGTCCAGAAGGGTGATAAACCTTCGCGGCAGGCCGTAGCGGAATTCCAGCATGAAGTCGGCCATGCGTTCGAGATGGGTGTAGAACCTGCACTCCTCGTCTTTGATGAAGCCCTCCGTCTGATCTTTGGGAAGGCTCAGTTTTTCCGCCACCGCCCGTAGAAAGCGGGTGGTTTCCACGCCGCCGACGGGGAGGGAGGGGAAGTGCAGGGTGGGCTGTTGGTATTTCTGTTCCAGATGCTTTGCGATGCCTAGGCCGCTCCATGCGCTGACCACGATGTTCAGCGCCGCGTTCGGGATGGTGAGCCATTCAGATACGCCCCTCGAGCGCTGCCCGAAGAGGATGTTGACCATCAGGCCCAGTCCGGTCAGAATGCGCTTCAGCTCCTCCAGGTTGCCCTCCCAATAAGGGTCCTGATAGGGCAGCGTCGCGAACACATTGACCAGCTTCGGGTTCACCGCCCGGTTTTCTGAGTATTTGTCCACGTATTGGTCAATAATGGCGTTCACGACCTGATCGTGGCTGACGTAATTGCTGCTTTTAAAGCCGCCGGTCTCGCAGTAGACGATGGGGCGATCTTCCGTCTGAAACTCGCCCGTGACGCTGGCGACGTCGTCGCCCACGATGTCGGAAGTGCAGCCGGTCAGGACCACGAACAGGTCCGCGTCGATCACCTGAAACGCGCCTTCGATCACGGTGCGCAGTTTGTCCTCGCCGCCATAGACGATCTCCTTCTCGGAGGAATTGGTGCAGGGGATGGTGTTGCCGCCGGCGTAACCCTCCCCCTGGCCGATCAGCGCGCTGATCTTTCCGCTGCAGCCCGGCCCCGCGTGTACGATGGGGCAGGCGCGGCGAATGGCGACCACCGTCTGCTGTGCCCCCAGCGCGCAGGTGTACCGGGGCTGCTCAATGAGACATGACATGGGCGTTTCCTCCCAGAAAATGATAGGGGTTCTGCGAAAGCCACCAGGCGGTGTAGGGCATCTGGCTGTGGCGGGCGAGGTTTTCCACGAATTCGCGGTTGTCCAGCGCCTCCAGAATGCGCTCGGCGTAGTTCAGAACGCCCTGATAGCCGAAGCCGAACTGTTCGTCGCCGATGAGCAGCGTCGGGATGCCCAGCTTCGCGCCCCATAATGTCATCCCGCCGTGGCGGGCGACCATCAGGTCCGGGCGCACCCGGTTTAAGATGTTCACCAGCTCGTACGCCTGCTTGTTGCACACGTTGTATCGCTTGACGTCGCCGTAGGTTCGGACATCATGGGCCAGCGCGTCGGAGGTCGGATCGCCGTTGTCGTAGATCGGGTCGTGGTGGAAGATGGCCGCGCCCTGTACGGTAAGCCCCAGTTCGCGGAGCAGCGCGATCAGCGCGTGGCCGTGAGCCGCGCCCGCGGTGAGATAGGCGGTCTTTCCGGAGAGCTTCTCCCGGTACAAAGCAACCTGCGGCAGCACCCGCGCGTGCTCGGATTCGATCAGCTTCTCGATCTCCGCCTCGCGGTTCAGAACCCTGCCAAGTTCCCGCAGCCAATTGTCCGTGCCCTGAACGCCGTAGGCGGGCGGCGCCTTGATCTCCGGCACAGAATATACCTGCTCCAGCGCCGCGCCGAGGTACGTGCCCAGCGTCGGGCAGATCTGGATGGTGGCCGCGGCCTCGGAGATGTGGGAGAGCTGCTCAACCGTCGAAAACGGCACAATATAGTCCGGTTCGTAGCCCAGGGGCCGCAGAAGATCCTCAAAAATGTGGCTGCCCCAGAAGTTGATGATGTTGACCTTATTGGTCTTTTGCCGGGGCGGCTTTACGATCTTCCGGACGATGGCGTGATAGGCCGAATCAAAACCGGTGGTCCAGATTTTGGATTTAAAGCCCTCGCAGAAGCAGGCGACCACCGGGATGCCCAGTTCTTCGGTCAGCTCATTCGCCGTACCCTCCACGTCGTCGCCGATGATGCCCGAAGCGCAGGAGGTGGTGATGAAAATGGCGTTGGGGTGCACCCGCTCGTAGACCTCGCGCACCACTTTGCTCAGTTTTTCCGTCGCGTCGAAGATGGTGTCCTGCTCCTCGATGTTGGTATTGAAGTAGCGCCCGGTGACGCTCGGCAGTCCCCGCTCCATCTGGCCGACCCGGTAGACGAAGTTGAACCCGAAGAAGTCGCCCGCGCAGCCCACCGGCGCGTGGTTGACCACGGCGGCGTCGGTGATCATTGAAAGCTGGCAGAAGGCGTTGCCGGAGCTGCAGCCCATGCACTGGCTGAAGGAGCGGGCGCTGTCTTTGAGCGTCCCGGCCCGGGCGCAGCCGACGAGTTCCCCCGCGGTGCCCTCGAATCCGGTGATGGAGCCGAGCCGGATCTCCCGAATCTGTACCTCCGGAGCGGCGAGATTGACTTTCGACATGGCAAACCCTCCCTTGATGGTTCTAGATTCCGGCGGCGGGGGACCGTACCTCGCCCGACTCCATGCCGATGAGTACATCCGCCCAGCGGTCCGCCCACTCGCGCAGTTCCTGCGTGGAGAGGGGAGAGGGCACGCCCGACTGCACATGGGCGTCTACTCTTCGGGCCAGCTCCCGGTAGATTTCGGCCTGCGGGCTGTCCGGCGCGGCCTCGATGGTGGTCCGTCCCTTCAGCTCTGACTGGGTGACGGTGAGAGACCTGGGCACGTACTGCATCACCTGGGTGTTCGTGCGCCGAACGAAGTCGTCAACAATCTCTTTTTGATAGGGCTGGTTGATGGAATTGGCGATCACCCCGCCCAGCAGCGCGCCGCCTGAATTGGAGTACTTCTGGATGCCCTTGAACAGATTGTTGGCCGCATAGACCGCCATGAAATCGGAGGAGGTGACGGTGAATACGTGCTCCGCGATGCCCTCGCGGATGGGTACCGCGAAGCCGCCGCACACCACGTCGCCCAATACGTCGTAGATCACGTAGTCCAGTTCCAGCTCCTCAAAAATGCGCTGCTGTTTGAGAAGGGTCACCGCCGTGGTGATGCCGCGCCCCGCGCAGCCCACGCCCGGCGCCGGGCCGCCCGCCTCCACGCACCAGATGCCGCCAAAGCCTTTGAAGATGGCATCGTGCGCGTCCACCGTGCTGTTCTCCCGAAGAAGGTCAAGGATCGTCGGGATGTAGCTGCCGCCCCGGAGCGTGTTGGTAGAGTCGGCCTTCGGGTCGCAGCCGAACTGCATTACCCTGTAGCCCATTTCCGAGAGCGCCGCCGAGAGGTTGGAGGTGGTGGTGGATTTTCCGATTCCGCCTTTTCCGTAGATCGCGATCTGCCTGAGTTTCCTGGCCAACAGTCATTACCCCCATCGTGTGGATTTTGGACCGACGCTTTACTGCTGCAGTGGTATAAAGCGAACGGATGCTTTGCCGGGTGGATTTCGGGTCAAAAGTGTGCAAAAAAGCGGAGCGCAGCGCTCCGCCCGTGGTTTGCTCTTGTCGAAGGCTTCAGGATAAGCCTAAGTTGACAGGCATGGCCGAGCGATGCGCAACGAACGCGTCATGCACATGACGCACATCGGGCACATGCGGGCCATCTTCCTCGTGGTCATGGTTATCGCCCCCAAATCAATCTTGATAATTCCTATATGTTATAATGGATTTTCGTTGAGAAGAGTATAGCATCGGGTCAAGCCTCATGTCAAGCGGCGTTCGGGAAATTTACAATTCTTCCCGTCCAGCCGTGTCCGGCGCCAAATACAATCCCTTGGAGAAGTAACGGTCGCCGCGGTCGGGGAGGATCAGCGCGATGTTGCCCTTTGCGCCGGACCGGGCCAGTTCCAGCGCGGCCGACAGCGCCGCGCCCGAAGACGAACCCGCAAAGATGCCCTCCCGCGACGCGAGCCGCCGCGCGCCGGAGAACGCCTGCTCGTCGGTCACCTTGATCACCCGATCCACCAGCGTCATGTCCATCGTAACAGGGATGAAGTCGTTGCCAATGCCTTCCATCTCGTAGCAATGCGTTTTGCCGCCGCCCATCGTGGAGCCGTCCGGGTCGGCGAGCACGCCCTGAACGCCGGGATTTCGCTCTTTGAGATAGCGCACCGCGCCGGTGAACGTGCCGCCGCTGCCTGCGCCCGCCACGAGGTAATCTACCTGTCCATCCAGCGCATCCCAAATCTCCGGGCCGGTGCCCTCGTAGTGGGCGAGCGGGTTTGCTGGGTTTTCAAACTGCTTCATGGAAACCGCGCCGGGAATCAGCCGCCTCAGCCGCTCCGCCTCCTCCGCCGCGCCCAGCATGCCGCCCTCCCGCGGGGTGTTTACGACTTCCGCGCCCAGCGCGCGGAGCAGCGTCTGCTTTTCGACGGAGAACTTGGTGGGTACAATGAAGACAACCCGGTATCCCCGGTTGAGCGCCGCGATCGCGATGCCCAGGCCGGTATTCCCGGCGGTGGCTTCGATGATCGCGCCGCCGGGTTTCAGCTGCCCGCTGTTTTCCGCGGCTTCGAGCATCTTCAGGCCGATCCGGTCCTTGACGCTGCCGCCGGGGTTCCACAGTTCCAGCTTCGCGAACAGGTTCGCGCCCTCCGGCGCGCCGACGTGGTTTAGCTTCACCAGAGGGGTGTTGCCGATCAGTGCCTTGACGCCGTCATAATACCGCATGCTCAATGCTCCTTTCCCGCTTCCAGCGCGGCCAGAAGGTCCCGCGCGATGTCCTCTTTATGCTCGATGCCCGCGGAGAGCCGAATCAGCCTGTCGGTGATGCCGAGATGCCGCCGGATTTCCTCCGGGATGGACGCGTGGGTCATCGTCGCCGGGTGGCACACAAGGGATTCCACGCCGCCCAGGCTCTCCGCCAGCGCGATCAGCCTGACCGACGCGAGAACCTTCCCCACGTCGTACCCCTCCTTCAGTTCGAAGGAGAAGACGCCGCCCGTGCCGGACGCCTGCCGCTTCTGGATTTCATACCCGGGGTCCGTCGGAAGGCCCGGGTGGTACACCTTTTTTATCGCCGGGTGCCTGGAAAGCATTTCCGCGGTGTACAGCGCGTTTTCCGTGTGCCGCTCCATGCGCACGCCCAGCGTTTTCATGCCGCGGATCAGAAGGAACGAATCAAACGGCTGCAGGATGCCGCCGGTGGCGTTCTGGATGAAGGCCAGTTTTTCCGCGAGCGCCGGGTCTTTGACCACCGCGAGACCCGCGATGAGATCCGAGTGCCCGCCCAGATACTTGGTGGCGCTGTGGAGCACGATGTCCGCGCCAAGCTCGATGGGTCGCTGGTAGTAAGGCGTCAGGAATGTATTGTCTACCGCCATGAGAAGCCCCTTGCGCTTGGAAACCCCGGCCAGCGCGCGGAGGTCCGCCACCGTCATCAGCGGGTTCGCGGGGCTCTCCACCAACAGCATCTTCGCATCGCCGGGGATTTCCTTCTCCAGTTTCGCAGGGTCGGACGCGTCCACCAGAGAATAGGTCAGCCCGAAACGGCTGAACACTTTGTCCAAAATCCGGTATGTGCCGCCGTAGACGTTCCCCGGCACCAGTACGCGGTCGCCCGCGTTCAGAAGCATGAGCACCGCGCCGATGGCCGCCATGCCGGCGAATGCGAAGCCCCGGTCGCCGCCTTCGAGGTCTGAAATCAGCTTTTCCAGCGCCGCGCGGGTAGGGTTGCCGGTACGGGAGTACTCCCAGGCCGGGTGTCCGCCCAACTCCGTCTGACGGTATGTGGAGGTCTGGTAGATCGGCACGTTGACCGCACCGGTCGCCGGATCGCCGTCCAGCCCCGCGTGGATGAGTTTGGATTCCAAAGTCCATTCGCTCATGTGCATCGCTCCAATATCTTTTTTCATATCTGAATACTATGATATAATTATACGCCGCGTTCCGTCCCATGTCAACTGCGGAAGGAATTTAATAATTCCGTATGCGGAACGGTCTTGACGAGCGAGGAGCGATCCCGTATAATGCCGGATAATTACCATAATACCAATGGGAAAAGAAGTGTTAAGTCATGCGCAATCCGCTGAGCTATCAGGCGACGGAGTTCGACTGCGGGCCGACCGCGCTGAGAAACGCCGTGAGCTTCCTGTATGACCGGAAGGACATTCATCCGGAGATCATTAAATTCATCAACCTGTACTCTATGGACTGCTATAACTGCGACGGCGAGGCGTGCAAGGAAGGCACCAGCGCCATCGCGATGACGTTTTTGGCCAACTGGCTCAACCAGTATGGGCGGATGAAAAAATGGCCCGTCCGCTGCGAAGTGCTCGCGCCGGAGGAGGTCTTCATGGGGCAGAACAGCCGGATTGTCGCCGCGCTGCAGCAGGGCGGCGCGGCGGTTTTGCGGGTGATGCTGGACTGCGGGCATTACATCCTTTTGACAGGCGCAAAAGGCGAGACCATCGAGGCTTTCGATCCTTATTTCTGGCCCCACGATTTCAAGAATGCCGGAATCGTCAACGTCCCGGATCAGCCGGACCGCGCAAACCGAAAAATCCACTGGGATGTCTTCAACAGCGAGGACACGGGCCATTACAACCTGGGGCCGGTGGAGAAGCGAGAATGCGTGCTGATCTTCAACCCCGAAACCCGAAGGGACGCGAGCGCCATCGAATACACCATCTAGCAGCGCGCCGCCCATTCGCCCAGGGGGCGGCTTACGCCGTCCCCTGGGTATTGAAAACCCCATTTGGCATTTTGATGCGAGGGGGTAGTTCTGCACGCGCCTGAAATTCTGCGGGGTTTCTGGGGACACACCGAATGCTAAGGCAATACCGCACAATTCGGCGGCGCGCTGACGGCTGATTTTCCACCATCTGCCGCTTGCAAACATCTTGATTTACCGCCAGTAAACCTTCAACATTTGCTCTTGCATTTGACAAAAAATCCGCGCCCCATCACACCACCTCATTTGTGCGGTATTACCCTAATGCTGTTTCTACCACCAGTGTGTGTTGCTGCTGGTGAAACACGCTTCCGGCGCACGGGTCGCCGGAAGGGAATGAAGCAGAACGAGGTTTTGCCGATGGTCCGGCGGCTGTCGCGCTAATGATTTTTAGAGTCAGTTTGTACAGGAAACCGACCTTTGTGAGCGCACAGAAGGTCGGTTTCTTGTTCGGTTTTTCATTCGCGCGACAGCCCCTTATAAACATACATTCGCGTTGGGGCACATGCCGGACGGGCAAACGCTTCAGCGTTCCGAAAACTGGCTTCTTGCCGATCTGGGAGCATTATGCTTGCGGTATGCGCATTTGCCAAGGCTTCCGGATGATCCGTAAGGGAAATAATCACTTCGGACGGCGCGGCGGCGGTGGCACAAGGGGCGGAGATGATGCCGGAGATGCGAGATTCCATCGCCCCATGAAGTGTGACCGCGGTTCCAATGCGTCTATTCAGGCCGCGGTGATAACCGGCGGCCTGCCGGGGGGAAGGCTTCGGAACAGGGACTGGAAAGTCCCTGCCGTATCGAAAACCGCCTTTGTCAGCCCACCCAGTTTTGGAACAGCGACAGCAGCACGCCCGCCGCGATGGCGGAGCCGATTACGCCCGCCACGTTGGGTCCCATCGCGTACATTAGAAGGTAGTTGCCGGGGTTCGCCTTCTGGCCCTCGATCTGCGACACGCGGGCGGCCATCGGCACCGCGGAAACGCCTGCCGAGCCAATCAGGGGGTTTACCTTGCCGCCGGACAGCCAGCACATCAGCTTGCCCAGAAGAAGCCCGCCCACCGTGCTGAACATAAATGCCACGAGGCCTAAGAAAATGATCGCAAGGGTATGAATGTCCAGGAAGGTCTCGGCCTTCGCGGTCGCGCCGACGGTGACGCCCAGGAAGATGGTCACGATGTTGATCAGCGCGTTCTGCGCGGTGGAGGAGAGCCGTTCCGCCACACCCGATTCCCGGAAGAGGTTGCCCAGCATCAGCATGCCGATCAGTGGCGCGACCGCGGGCAGAAGCAGCGTGCAGAACACCGTCACCACGATCGGGAAGCAGATTTTCTCGAGTTTGGAGACATCGCGCATTTGCTCCATCTTGATCTCGCGCTCTTTTTGCGTGGTCAGAAGGCGCATCAGCGGCGGCTGAATCAGCGGGATCAGCGCCATGTAGGAGTAGGCCGCGATCGCGATCGCGGGCAGGAGGTGCGGCGCAAGCCGCGTGGTCAGGTAGATGGCGGTCGGGCCGTCCGCGCCGCCAATGATGCCGATGGAGGAGGCTTCCTTCGGATTGAAGCCGAGGAGCAGCGCGATCAGGAACGCCACCACGATGCCGAACTGCGCGCCCGCGCCCATGAAAAGGCTCGAAGGCCGTGCCAGCAGCGGCCCAAAGTCGGTCATCGCGCCGATCCCCAGGAAGATCAGCGATGGGTAGATGCCCAGTTTCACGCCCTGGTACAGGTAGTAGAGCAGCCCGCCTGCTTCTTCCCCGCTAGGTGCTCCCATGAGGTTTGCAAGCGGCAGATTCGCCAGCAGCATGCCAAATGAGATTGGCAGCAGCAGCAGGGGTTCGAATTTCTTCCCGATCGCGAGGTAGATCAGCACGCAGGAAATCGTGATCATGAGCAGATGCTGCCAGGTTAGCGCTGCGAATCCCGAATCCGTCAGAATTTTTTGAAGCGCGTGTGCAAACATGACTTCTGTCCTTTCCGCGGCGCGCGCCGCACGTTTTTGCCTAGGCAGCCTTGCTGAAGTAGCGTTGAATGACCGTCGAAACCAGTTTGACCAGTGCGTAAATCACCGCCAGAAGTACAAATACCAGAGACATCACAAACAGAGCCACCAGGACACCTTCTCCGAATCCCATTGTCCTCTCCCTCTCCTTAAATCATCTTGTATAGACGAAAAGTATCACACCCGCAAGGGTACGGTGAATCCAAATATAAGACAGAGAGCCTAAAGGATTTGGTTGTCTCCCGCCGACCGATATCATAAAAAACGTGTGCATTATACAACTTGTTGAAGCGATTGTCAATGTACATTAATTCGAAATAATTCGCTGGTTCGGAGAGGGATAAGCATTGGTTGTAGCAGCCTTTTTGCTAAAAAATGGCTATAATCAGGCAAAAGTCGCGCTTCATGAAAATATAACACCGGTGAATCCACAACAATGCCTTGCCGATTCGGGCCGATATGCTAAAATGCATAATGCAACAATTCAAATTCATTCGAAACTTGTGGTTTTGCATCGGTGGGCGTCAGAAATTGGGCTGCGGTTCGGCAGCCGAGGCAAGCGGCCCCGGACAATGTGCAAACGCAGAGACAGTGAACTTGCCCGGAAGACTGTTTTATGGTTTGGGATGAGACGCGCAGAGTGGTTTTTGATGCGCCGTGAATGCGCGGGCCATACTCATGCGCCGAAAGGTAAAAATCCTGTTAAGGGTATCGATGTCGACGGGCATCTGGTGCTTGAGGGTTATGGAGATGACGACGGATGCTTGAAAAGCACTGGAGCGCGACGCGGATCCTCGCGGTTGGATTTGCGCTGATGATCCTATTTGGTGGCATTCTCCTTTGGCTGCCCATCGCCAGCCGGGGAGGACAGGGGATTTCCTTTCTAGACGCGTTGTTTACCGCCACTTCAGCCACTTGCGTGACAGGCTTGGTCGTCGCAGACACATGGTCGCAGTTTACGTTTTTTGGGCAGGGGGTAATCCTTCTGCTGATCCAGATCGGTGGGCTTGGCTTTATGACCGTCGCGATCCTTTTTTCGCTCGCGGTGGGACGGCGTATCGGTCTGCGTGAGCGTTCGCTGCTGGCGGAGGCGATCAGTTCGACGCAGGTCGGCGGCGTCGTGCGCCTCGTCCGGCGCACGTTGATTGGAACCGCGATCATTGAAGGTTCGGGCGTGGCGCTGCTGGCGATCCGGTTTGTTCCGCTCTTTGGCATCAAACGGGGCATCTGGTTCAGCGTGTTTCATTCGGTATCCGCCTTCTGCAACGCCGGGTTTGATCTGATGGGCATTCGGCAGCCGCTCTCCTCTCTGGTCGACTTCTCAGGAGACCCTTTGGTGGTCCTGACCATCGCCTTTTTGATCATCATCGGCGGTATCGGGTTTATGGTGTGGAGCGACCTTGTGGACGGCAGGTTCCGTTTCGGAAAGCTGAAAATGCATACCCGCGCGGTGCTGTGTTCAACGCTGGTGCTCATACTGGGCGGAATGCTGATACTCTGGTTTTTCGAGCGAAACGGGGTGCTTTCGGGGATGAGCGCCGGGAATCAGGCGCTCAATGCGTTTTTTCAGTCGGTGACACCCCGGACCGCCGGCTTTAATACGGTGGACATCGCCGCCCTATCGGACGGCGGAAAATTCGTGACGATGCTTCTGATGTTCATTGGCGCGGCGCCGGGCAGCACGGGCGGCGGCGTCAAGGTGACGACGCTGGCGGTCATCACGGCGACGGTATTCGCCTCTTTTCGCAATCAGGAAGACGTTTCCATGTGGCGTCACCGCATCGATGCCGAAACGCTGCGGCGCGCCTATACCGGCGTGGCGATCTATCTTTTACTGACAATCGGCGGCGTACTGATACTCTGCGCGGAGGGCGTTACGCTCACGGCTGCAGCGTTCGAATGCCTGTCGGCCATCGGTACCGTCGGACTTACCACCGGAATCACAGCCGGTCTGCCGCCGCTTTCGAAATCCGTGCTGATTGCGCTGATGTACGCGGGGCGCGTTGGAAGCCTTACCGTATTTCTGGCGGTTGCGAGAGCCAGCCTTGGATCGAAGCTGAAGAATCCGGTGGGTAAAATAATCGTCGGGTAACACCTGGAAGGGAAGAAACGAATCATGAGATCTATGCTGGTCATTGGCGCAGGGATCTTTGGGAAAAATCTGGCGGCCAGGCTGACCGAGTTGGGCAACGAAGTCATGTTGGTGGACATGGATGAGGATGCATTGCATAGCCTGGAGCCGTTTGTCACGAGGGTGCAGATCGGCGATTGCATGGACAAAGATGTGCTGTGCGAGTTGGGGGTCCGGAATTTTGACGTGTGCTTCGTGTGCATCAGCGACAATTTCCAATCGTCGATGGAGATTACCTCGCTCCTTAAGGAGCAGGGCGCCAAGCATGTGGTCGCGAAAGCGGACCGGGAAATCCATGCGGGGCTGCTCAAAAAGATCGGCGCGGACGATGTGGTCTCTCCGGAGCGAGACATGGCCTGGCGTACCGCGGCCCGATTCTCCGCGCACGGCGCCTTCGACTATATTGAATTGTCTCCCGAATATGCCATCATGGAGGTTGTGCCGCCTTCAGACTGGGTCGGGAAGAACCTGCGCGACCTGAAAGTCCGCACGGAGCATCGGATAAACGTCATCGGCATACGCGTTGACAATAAGCACATCCTGCCGATGACCAGCGCCGAACATCTATTTACGGCGCATGAGCACATCATCGTAGCCGGAGAACATAAGGATATTCTCAAGGTAATCAATCGAAACGGACGCTGATTCGAGTTTGAGGCATTCGCGCGCCGCTGCGCCAGGTCTTATCGCGCAGGACGATGCCGCTCTTCGAGTTTTGCGCCAGAGGAGCATCCTGCGGGATCGCCGCGCTCCGGCGCCTTGCTCCGCATCAAAAAACCCTCGGTTCTTTGGAACAGGGATTGTTTTTCCTGGTATGAGGAACGAGTACATGCCCAAAGGCACTGACGCGCCTTCGGGCCCTGAGCATCAAAAAGTCCTGCAGATTTTTGATGCGAAAGGAAGCATCTGCGTGCGCCTGAAATCTTGCCGGATTTTTGGGCGGTGCACTGAATTATTGGTTTGTTTCCACCATCAGTATGCGCTACTTCCGGTAGAGACACGCTTCCGGCGCGCAGGCCGCCGGAAGCGAATGAAACAGTACGAGGCTTTGTTGATCGTCTGTACCTGAAGGCGCTGACGCGCCTTCAGGTTTTCCTTTCTCTGCGGCAATCAGCGGACAGGCTTTTCTACTTCCGCCGGTATCAGTAGGTCTTTGAACGCGCCGCACAGGTCACCCGCGGGAAGACTGCCCACGCTGTGCAGGCTATTATCCTTCAGCCGGGAGAACGCGTCGCTGCGCACGGCTTCCTTGAAATCGCTCTGAACGTTCTGATAGAATGTGCGCCGGTACTTTCCGGGCGTCGTGCCATAAATGCTCCGGAAGCTGGAGATGAAGGCGCGGCAGTCTGAGAAGCCGCAGCGCATGGCGATCTCGATCACCGGCAGATCGCTCCCGGTCAGCAGCGTGTAGGCATGATACATGCGGAGCCGGGTGACGTATTTTTTGAAGCTCGTGCCCATGTATTCCCGGAAGATGCGGGCCAGATGCTCCCGGGAAAGCCCCAGTGCGTCGGCCATGTTACGCAGCGCGATGTCTTCCTGGTAGTGATCGTCCAGGTATTCGATGATCTCCCGGCAGCGGCGGCGGTACTTGATGGATTCGATCGACTGGGGCGAGAACTCGTTCCAGCGGAATTTTGAAAAAAGCAGATAGGCGATATCGTAAACAATGCTGTTGATGTGCAGCTGTGCGTAAGGATCTTCCCTTCGAATGGCAAAAATGTGGTACAAATTCTCACAACTGCGCACAAGCTCTGGGTACGCTGTGCACTTTTTATCCAGTTGGAACAGAATCATATCGTCAGATTTGCCGAACTGAGCGAGGAAACGCCGGGGGAACATGATGTTGACCGCCTCACAATTGCCGGGTTCGATGCTGCAGCTATGCATATCGCCCGCATTGATGAACAGCAGGTCCCCCGCCTCCGCCAGGATGTGGCGGCCGTTGATGGCGTATGGGGCGGCGCCCTTGACGATTAGCGTCAATTCAAAGCTGTCATGCCAGTGCTGGCTGACCTCGGTAATGTTGTTCTCTGAGAACAGATACACCCATGCGAGGGCGTTATCGGGTACCTGGATGATTTCATGGAAATTCGGCATGCGCATCCCCTCATGGGCCATTATATGACGTTTGACATCCCTGTCAAGTCCAAATGACACTTTTTTGATATAATGTACCTCGTTTCTGTAAAGACCTCCGGTCGGGGTTATCGTATAATGGGGACAGCGGAGGGGGGAGAGCGGGGTGAATAGACGCAGGTTTCTGCTGGACAGCGCGATGTTTCTCCTGCCTACGATTCTGGTCCTTCTGATCATGGTCGTGATTCCGTTCGCCATTGGCTTCTACCTGTCGCTGACCAAGTGGAACGGCGTGTCCTCCCAAATGGCTTTCGTGGGGTTTTCCAATTTTACCGATCTACTTGCCAAGGGCAGATTCTACGGCGCCCTGTGGTTCACCGCCCGCATCTCGCTGGTGGCGGTGGTGTTGGTGAACGTAATGGGCACCTTGATCGCGGAGATGCTCACCCGCGGGCTCAGGGGCAGCAACGTCTTCCGGGCGGGCTACTACCTGCCCAACACGATGGGCGGCATCGTGGTGGGTTTTATCTGGCAGTTCGTATTTATTCAGGGCTTTCCGGCGATCGGTTCGGCGCTGGGCATACCCTTTCTGCAGCAGCAGTGGCTTGGCACGGAGGCAACCGCCTTCTGGGGGCTTGTGATCGTCACCTGCTGGCAGAGCGTCGGCTTTGTGATGATCGTGATGATCGCGGCGCTCTCGGGCGTCCCGCAGGATCTGATGGAGGCCGCCGCCATCGACGGAGCGGGCTACTGGCGCTCGTTTTTTAAGATCAAACTGCCCCATTGTATGCCCTACATTTCTACATGTCTGTTCTGGACGGTCTCCCTGACCTTCAAAATGTTCGATCTCAACGTCTCCCTGACCAGCGGCGGTCCGTTCGGCACCACCACCTCAATCTCCCAGTTGATCTATCAGGACGCGTTTTCCAACAACCGCTACGGCTACGCCACCGCGGAAGCGCTGGTGTTCTTCGTGATCCTGTTCGCCATCACATCGGCTCAGAGCTTCGTCACGAGCCGCAGGGAGGGCTGAACGATGCCGGGAAGAATGAGCCTGGCTGTGAAGGCGCTAATCTATCTCATTATGGCGCTGTTGATCGTATTGTTCCTTGCGCCGTTCGCCATCGCGCTAATCAACTCCTTCAAGCCCCTGGACCAGATCCTTCTGGATCCGCTGGCGATGCCGGTAAGCCTGCATTGGGAGAACTATATCAGCGCATGGGAAGCGCTGAACTTCCCGAGCGCCTTTTTCAACACCGGCGTGATCACCGTCGTCTCGGTGGGGCTGTTGGTGCTCTTGACCGCGATGAGCAGCTACTGGATCACGCGGCACCACTATGGCGCGTTCACCGCGCTGGAAAAGCTCATCACCGGCACGGCGCTCGTGCCCTTCGCCACGATCATGCTGCCGATGGTGGTGGTGATCCGGAAAATGGGCCTGATCGGCACCCATGCGGCGGGTATACTGAGCTATGTTGGCATCGGCTTTCCGCTGGCTTACCTGATCATGCGCGGCGGCGTCAAGGCGATCCCGCTGGACATGGACGAGGCGGCCACGATCGACGGCTGCGGCGCCCTGAGGACGTTCTTTTCGATCATCATGCCGGTGATGAAGCCGACGATCATCACCGTGATCATCTCGGACGTGTTCTGGGTCTGGAACGAATTTCAAATCGCCCTGATCTTTTTGAATACGTCAAAGCTTCGGACGATTCAGCTGGCCATCAACCAGATGTTTGGGCAGTACTCCACCAAGTGGAACATCGCGCTGCCCGGGCTCCTGATCAGTCTTTTGCCCATTGTGGCCGTGTTTTTACTGCTGCAGCGGCATGTGGTGGCGGGCGTCATGAGCGGCGCCGTCAAGGGCTAATACCAATTCCAAACATTAACGCGTCGTTGCGGCGGTCTTTTTCGCGCAGAGCGGTGTCGCCTTCCGCTCAACATAGCGCTGCTATGCCTCGCTTTGGCTCCTTGTCCTGCATCGAAAAATCTTCGCCGCTTTGGACGTGATAATGTTTTCCATTGGTATAACCGGTGCCAACAGGCCGCGAAGCGCGCCGCGGCCGTTCGCAAATAGGGGAGATCAACAGACAATCGGGAGGGGATTCCACGTGAAAAGGACAATCGCGAGCCTGGTCGTCTTTGTGATGACGATGGTCCTGCTGTCGGCAAGCAGTGTTTCCATGGCCAGCACGACCGAGAAACAAAAAGTCGTCCTGTACAACAACAAGATCGAGATCGTGGACGCGCTGAACCAGATGGCCGCGGCCTACAACGCCAGCCATGAGGGCGTGGAACTGGTCATCGACACCACCGGCAGCGACGATTATGCCACCACGCTGAAAACCCGCTTCGCCGGCGGCGATGAGCCCGACATCTTTGTGATCACCGGCACCGAGCAGATGATGTTGTGGATGGAGAACCTGGAGGATTTGAGCGATCAGCCCTGGGTCTCCGACATGGTGGATGTGGCCAAGCCCAACATCACCTACGAGGGTAAGGTCTATGGCTTCCCGGTTGGCATCGAGGGCTATGGCCTGATGTACAACAAGGACCTGTTCGCCAAGGCCGGCATTGACAAGATTCCGATCACGACGGAAGAATTGTCTGCCGCCTCCGACAAGCTCAAGGCAGCCGGAATCGCCTACCCGTTCGTGGAGACCTATGGCTCCTGGTATCAGGCGGGTATGTTCTTCTTCAGCTCTGCGCTGGCGCAGCAGGATGATCCGTCGGCGTTCATCGACGGTCTGAACAACGGCACCGAGACGATCGTGGGCAACAAGGCGTTCATCGGCCTGGCCGACATGATCAAGGTGGACTACGCCGGGTGCGAAAGTCCGCTGAACACCGACTTCTCCGCGCAGGTTTCCGCCTTTGGCAGCGGCACTTCCGCGATCGCGGGCGGCGGCACATGGAATCAGCCGACGCTGGACGCCGCCAATCCGAGCCTCAACTGCGGTCTGATGCCCTATCCCATCACGGCCGATGCCGCCAAGAACGACGTACTGTACGCGGGTGTCACCAACTACTGGGCGGTGAACAAGAACTCTCCGGCCAAGGACGCCGCCAAGGATTTCCTGAAGTGGCTGGTGACCGACGCGGAGGGTCAACACTACCTGACCACCGGTATGGTCAACATCCCCGCCTTCAAGAGCGTCCCGGTGGACAGCAAGGCCATCGGACAGCTGGGGCAGTCGCTCTACGAGTACCTGTCCGCCGGCAAGACGCTGGGCATCTACAACTCCCGCTACACCTTTGCGGCCGCCGAGGCGTTCGGCACCGCCATCCAGAAGTACGGCGCCGGCATGATCGATCAGGATGAGTTCCTGAAGGAATTGCAGGCGGCCTGGGACGAGAACAAGTCGGCCTGATTTTTCCAGCTCGGACACGGCCGCCGGTTCATCCCCGGCGGTCGTCCGTTTCTTATACATTTCTTCCCATCCGGCGAAGCCCGAATACGAATATTCCCGCCGCGCTTTGCCCCAGCGGGGGCAGGGTTTGAGAAACGCGACAACGCCCCGCCAACGACGGCCCGATACGCGCGGCGGCACACATAAGGAGCAGATCCAATGGACATTGCAGGGATCATCCGGAAGATGACGGTCGAACAGAAGATCCGGCTTTGCACCGGAAAGAACAGTTGGCAGACGCAGGATAACCCGGCGCTCGGCATCCCCAGCCTGACGATGAGCGACGGCACCAACGGCGTGCGCTTCCAACGGGGGAGCGATCAAGCGGCCGAAGGCGGCAGCCTCTACGATGCCTTCGCCGGATCGGGCTTTGATTCCGAAGAGGCGCTGGCCAACACCTACCCCGCCACCTGCTTTCCCAGCGGAGCCGCGCTGGCCTCAAGTTGGGACCCGGCGCTGGCGCGGGCGGTGGGGGCTGCCGTGGCGCGGGAGTGCAAGGCGCTGGGCATTGGACTTCTGCTGGGACCGGGCATGAACATCCGCCGCCACCCGCTGACGGCCCGGAACTTTGAATACTATTCCGAAGACCCCGTTCTCGCCGGGGATATGGCCGCCGGCATGGTGGAGGGCGTCCAAGGCGAGGGTGTGGGCGCCACGGTCAAGCATTTCGTCTGCAACAACTCCGACACCCGGCGCACCGCGCTGGATTTGCGGGTGGAGGCGCGCGCTCTCCGGGAAATCTATCTCAGGGGCTTTGAGCGCGCGATCAAAAAGGCGAAGCCCGCGGCGGTCATGGGCAGCTATCCCGCCGTCAACGGGTGGCCGTGCTGCGAGAACAAGTGGCTGCTGACAAACGTGCTCCGGGACGAGTGGGGCTTTCAGGGCATGGTGCTCTCCGACTGGGGCGGCGTGAAGGACTCCGCCGCGGCCGCGGCCGCCGGGCTGGACCTGCAGATGCCCAGGAGCGGCCAGTACCTGGAGCAGGTGCGAGCGGCGCTTGAGGATGGACGACTCACGGAGGCGCAGCTGGATGTCCGCTGCGAGCGGATTCTGCGCGCCGTGTTTGCGTACGCGCAAAGCGGCGAGGCGCCCCGGGTGGACTGGGAGGCGCACCACCTGCTGGCGCGAAAGGCCGCCGCGGCGTGCGGCGTGCTGCTGAAAAACGATGGCGCGCTGCCGCTGGAAAAGTACCGGAAGCTGAAGCTGGCGGTCTTGGGCGAGGCGGCGGTGAAGCCCGTGTTCCAAGGCACAGGCTGCGCGGTGGTGAACGCCAGGCAGGTTGACAGCCCGATCGAGGCGCTCAAGGCCGCGCTGCCGCTGGCGGACATTGCGTACGCGCCTGGCTACCGGGCGGATTATTCCACCACCGACGCGCTGCTTGGCGAGGCCGTACGCCTGGCGGAGCGCGCGGAGACGGCGGTTCTCATGGTGGCCAGCCGCCTGCCCGTCGAGAGCGACGAGTATGACCGGCCGGACATGGCGCTGGAGAGCGGCCATCGGCGGCTGATCGAAGCGGTGTGCGCGGTGCAGCCCAACACGGTGGTCGTGGTGATGAACGGGGACGCGGTGGAGATGCCCTGGGCGGACGGGGCGAACGCCATACTGGACATGTGGTATGCGGGCGAGGGCGCGGGGCAGGCGATGGCGGATCTCCTTGTGGGCGATGCCAATCCCGGCGGCAAGCTGGCGGTCACAATCCCCAAACGCCTTTCGGATTGTCCGGCTTACCTGGATTTTCCGCATGAGCAGGATGTCGGCGTTTACCGGGAGGGCGTCTTTGTCGGCTACCGCTGGTACGACGCCCGGCGCATCGAACCGCTCTTTCCCTTCGGCCATGGCCTGTCCTATACGCGCTTCCGTTACGATTCCCTCCGGGCGGAGGCGCGGGACGGCGGCTATACCGTGAGCGTCACGCTGACCAACGTGGGTGACCGGGCAGGCGGCGAGGTTGTGCAGTTGTACGTCCGGCCGCCCAAGGGCCCGCTGTTCCGGCCTGAGCGGGAACTGAAGGCCTTCGAAAGGGTGTTCCTGGAGCCGGGTGAGCGGCGCATCGTGACAATGGCCCTGGAGGAGCGGGACTTTGCCTGCTGGGACGACCGGCTGACCGACTGGCGCGTTTTTGGCGGGGACTATGCGCTCGAAGCGGGCGGCTCCTCCCGGTGCCTGCCGCTGGAGGCGGTGGTGCGGCCGCGCCCCACGCCCGAACCCGTCCAAAAACTGACGGCGGACAGCCACTATACGGACATTTTCCGGGACCGCCGCTCGTCCGGGGCGTACTTTGATTTTCTCGTGGCGCATGGCCTTCTGACCCGCGACCAGGTGACTCTGCGGCTGGAGGCGGAGCTCTCCAAGGCGTTCTGGGGCTTTTCCCAGCACCTGGACATGCTGTCGGGCGGCCGCCTGACCCAGAAAATGCTGTCCGAGCTGCTGGAGCGGATGAACCGCGCGCTGGAGGAGGACTGATACTTAACCAGCCTTTGGAATTGGTATGAGGAAACGTGAGAAAGCACCGCCGAGGCGACCGATTCAAATTTTTGCTTGAAATAGAAAAAGGGAGCAGGGCTCCGGTGCATTCACCCGGAGGTCCCGGGCACGTCAATCGGCGTACGTGATGGGAAACTGAATCGAACCGCCCAGGGATTGCGCAAGCGTACTCTGGTCTTTGGATAAGACCACTTCTTTCAGGTTTGGCATGGACCGGAGCACGGTCAGATCGGTCAGCGGATTGTTGGCGATGTTCAGTTTTTGTATGCTTTTATTGCCGCGCAGTTCTCCGATGTCCGTCAGCGAGCACGCCGAAACGTCCAGCATCCTGAGAAACGCGAGGGAGGAAACGCCCTGAAGGCTCTTTAAGGAACTGCCGCTCAGCGTCAGTTCCAGCAGGTTTTTCATCCCGGAGAAGGGCTTAAGGCTGTCCGCGCCGGAGGAAAGCAGCACCGCGTACTTGATTGACGTCGCCCCGGACAGCGCGCTGACGCCCGCCCGCGGGAGATTGCGCGCTGCAAAGCGGGTCAGATTGTCCATTCCGGCGAGCGCCGCGCAGTCGGTGGCCTCGTTCACATCGAACATGTCCAGCACGCTGACGCTCGTTCCGGCGAGGGGGGCGAGGCTTTTCGCCGGGACGGCGGTGATGTTCAGGTAGCTCAGATGCGGGAGTTTTTCCAGCCCGCTCAGGTCGGCGATGGGGTTATCGGAGATGTCAAGTGCCTCAAGCTTCGTCATTCCGGAAATTGGCGTTAGGTCTGTCAGCCGGTTGCCGCTCAGCCTCAAATAGGTCAGGTTCAGCCCCTGAAGCGCCTTGAGATTCCCGGCATTCAGCCGGCTCAGCGCGAGTCTGCGCAGATTGGGCATGTTGTTCAGGTCGGACAGATCTACGATCCGGGCATATTCGCCGTGGACCTCGCCGTTCAGAATCTGGATGCCTGAGCCGGTGGAAGTCAGATCGCTCCAGTTCCTGTACGGGGTCTCCGCGCAAAGGTACAGCGCGGAGACCCTGTTCAGATCCCGCCGGGTGACGACACCCTGGCTTCTGCCCAGTTGCAGCCGGACCGCTCGCTCAATCAGCGGCGACGCAAACGCATAGGGCGTGCCCAAGGCGCTCGAACCGGCGCTGGGGACGTACTGCGCCGGGTTTTCATGACTTCCCAGCAGCATCAGGACGCCGGCGAGCGCCATCGCGACGCAAACCAGCGCCCGGATTCGCGTGAACCGGCGCCGTTTCCAGGCATCCAGAAGCGCCATGAGCTTTTCAGCCGACGCTGGGCGGTGGTCCGGATCAAAGGCGATTAAGCGCCGTATGACGCGCTTGAGAGAAGGCGACAGCTTCTGCCCCTTGAGCGCGTCCCGATGATACCCGCCGGTCAGCAGGTACAGGATCAGAATGCCGATGGCGTACACATCCGTTCGCTCGTCGCAGCGGCGGTAGCCGAACTGCTCCGGCGCGGCGGTGGCGGCGGTGCCCATGACCAGGGTATCTTCGGTTTTCTCGGCCGAAAGAGTCTCGGCAGCGTCCAGATCCACCAGGCGCACGGCGCCGTCGGGCGAAAGGATCAGGTTCTGCGGCTTGATGTCCCGATGGACAACCGGCGGCGTACCCCGGTGCAGTTGCAGGACGATCTCGCAGACCATCCGCCCGATTTCGACCGCCTTGGCTTCTGGGAAAGGGCCGTCGTCCTCCACGTGCTCTGCCAGTGAACGCCCCGGAATGTATTCCCGGATCAGACAGGCGTATCCGTCGGATTCAAAGCAGGCGACCGGGTGGGGAAACGCGCGGCTATGCAGCCGTCTAAGCGTGCCGTACTCGCGCTGAAATACATCCATCTGATCGGCAGGCGCCAGCTTGAGCACGAACCGATCGCCGCTTGCCTTGTCACCCATCAGGTACACCTGCCGCTTTGGGCCGTATTTGAGGCAGGAGATCACCTCATACCACGCAAGCACCGAGGCGGGGATAACCGCGTCGCCGCAAAGCGGATCATATTGGCGTAAAAAGTTGGCCGATTCGTTCATTTTCCCTCCAACACTGAAACGGCGGGGCGCGAGTGGGCGGTGATGCGTTCACGCATCTTCCTCCCGGCGCGCCCTACCAGCCTATGTAGACGACGGAAAAGGGAAGCTCGCCGGGCAGCGCGTCCAGAAGGGGCTGCTGGTCTTCGGACAGGCCGACCGTCTTCAGCCGGGGCATGCTTGCCAGCGCGGAAAGGCTGGTCAGCGGGTTGTGCGCAATGTTCAGCGTTTCGACGCTCCGGTTGCCGCGAAGAGGCTCGATGCTGGTCAGTTCGCACTCTGAAAGGTCCAACTGCCGCAACCTGAAAAAACTGGCGATGGGCTTAAGGTCCTTGATTGGGTTGCCGCGAAGCGTCAGGAGACTAATCTGCTTCATTCCCAGAAGGGGGTCGATGCGCTCGATCCCGGAATAGAGGAGGTTCACATACTTGGGCGTCGTCAGATGGCAGAGCGCGGCGTATCCTTCCGGGGACAGGTAGCGGGTGTTGAAGTATTCCAGCCCCTCCATCTGCGCAAGCGCGGAGCAGTCGAGCGACTGGAACACATCGTACATATCGAGTCCGACCAGGTGCAGCTGGGCAAGCGGCGCAAGGCTTCGCACCGGAAGGGCGGTGATGTTCAGCGTGCGAAGCTGGGTCAGCCGCTCCAGCCCGTTCAGGCCGTAAAGGGGGTTGTCTGAAATATCGAGCGCCCTCAGCGTCTGCATGTCCAGAATCGGGGTGAGGTCTGAAATGGAATTGCTGCCGACGCCCAAATGTGTCAGCGCAAGCCCGCTGAACGCCGTGAGGTCTTTGAGACCCAGCCTGTTCAGCCCGAGTTTTTGCAGGTTGGGCATGTTTTTCAGGTCCGAAAGGTCTTCCAGCCGGGCGTACTCATCGTGGGGTGTTCCGCTCAGCATCTGCTTGTTGCCGCCGTTGGATTCGAGATCCCCCCAGCTTTTGTAAGGGGTCTCGGCGCAGAGATACAGCTCGGATACGCTTTGAAGATCCCGCCAGGTGATTTTACCGCCTTCCCGCCCCAACTGCAGCCGTACCGCCTTCTCAATCAGCGGCGAGGCGAAGGTGTATTCCGGCTCGACGGCCCGCGTATAGGCGCTCGTGGCATAACGGACCAGCGGCCTGCCGTACTGGGTGAAGATCAGTACGGCCGCAAGCGCCGCGGTGATGGCTGCCGCCCTCTTGATCCGGGTAGACCAGCGCCGCTTCCAGGCGGTGAGCATGGCCGCAAGGCGTTTGGCCGAGGCGGGGCGGCGGCTGGGATCAAACGCCAGACACTTCCGGAGGATGCGCTTCAGGGAAGGAGGCAGCCGCACGCTGTCCAGCGCCGCCTCGTCATACCCTCCGGTCAGAAGGAACACCATCAGGATGCCGATGGCATACACGTCCGTGCGCTCGTCGCACCGGCGGAAGCCAAACTGCTCGGGGGCGGCGGTGCGCTCGGTGCCCACCACCATCGTATCGAAGGCTTTCTCAGGCCTGGAGGCCTGGGCGGTGTCCAGGTCGATCAGGTGCAGGCCGCCTTTCTCGTCCAGGATGAGATTCTGCGGTTTGATGTCGCGGTGGACAACCGGCGGCGTGAGGGATTGAAGAATGCCTACGATTCCGCACGCGCGGCTGGCGATTTCCAGTGCGCGGCGCGGCGGGAAAGGGCCTTCCGACTGTACCTGTTCGGCCAGCGTCCGTCCGGCCACGTACTCCCGCAACAGGCAGGCGCGATCGCCGCGCTGAAAGCAGGCGACGGGGTGGGGGAAGGCGACATCATGCAGGGCTTGCATCAGCGCGTACTCCTGCAAAAGCCGGGGCATGTCTTCCGCGGGCGCTGTCTTCAGCACGTACAGCGCGTCGTCCTGCCGGTTTCGGAGCAGGAACACCTGCCGGTTTTCACGCTCTTTCAGGCAGGAAATCATGTTCAAGTCCTCCGGCGGAAACCCCGGGATTTCCCACCCGGCGATGGCCGCCGCGCCTGGGCCATGCAGTTCTTCCATGCTGCCCCGTCCTTTCCGCGCGCCCGATGCGCGCTCGTTCCACAAGCGTGAGGAAATCAGGTTTCAGGTAAAAGCGGGGTCTCCCCGATATCTTTGAGGAGACGCGATAGCTGCGCCAGGTCGAAATCGCGCTCGATGGAGAAGATGATGGCCGCGTCGCGCCGGATTCTGGGGTACAGATCGCCTTTCTGCGCAACTTTTAAAAGGATCTGCGTTTCGCGGAGGTCGGCTTTCAAAACGCGCGCCACGCAGAGCACCGCGTTCCGGCTTGGGCTGCGGACGCCGCTGAACAACTGGTGAATATAGGACTTGCTGAGGAGCGTGCGCTTCGCGATGTCCGAAATGCTCAGCCCGCTGCGCTGCTGCAGCGCCAGAAGCAGTTCCGTCAAAGAGGGGTCGCAGATGGCGGCGCCCAGTCCCCGAACGGATTTTTCAAAACTGGAGCCTTCTACAAGAAGCTGGAACAGTTCGGTGGTATTCGGATCGTTGCACATTGAAAAACCTCGCATGTCACCATATGGGAACAATAATCAATGCCGATTCCCAACATGTATGATGCTGTTCTCGCTGCCGGGATGCGTGCTGACGGTCAAAAATTCGCTTCCGGCGCACAGACCGCCGGAAGCGAAGAAAGCTGGACGGACTCTGCTGATGCTCTGTCTGCGGGCGGGAAGCCGGCGAAGGCCGTTTTGCGAATTGCAGGCCGGTTAACCGGCGCAGACGCCGCGCGTTAGGTCTCTGTCTGCCCCGTCCCTCAGTTCTGAATCAGCAATAGATCCTTACTGCTGAGGTAGAAGGGCACCGTGTCGCCGACGCGGAGGGGTTTGGCGTTCTGGTTGACCACCTCAAAAGACATGGCCTGCCCGTCGCAGTCCACCTGGTAGCGGATGATGCTGCCCAGCATGGAAGACTGGGTAATCCTGCCCTTGAAGGAGAGCGAATCGGACGAGGCGTTCAGCGAGATCGCCTCCGGCCGCACCGCGGCCACCTTGCAGGCGGGCGCGCCGATGCCGAAGACTTTCGCAACGGCCTCGGGCTTCAGTACGTTGTAATGCCCGATGAAGTGGGCCACGAACTCGCTGTTGGGGCTGGCATAAATCTGGTCGGGCGTGCCCTGCTGAGCGATGACGCCGTCGTGCATGACAAACACCCGGTCGGAGATGCTCATGGCTTCTTCTTGATCGTGGGTGACGAAGATCGCGGTCATCTGCATCTTCTGCTGAATGTCCCGTATCTGCACGCGCAGGTTTTGGCGGATCTGGGCATCCAGCGCGGAGAGCGGCTCGTCCAGCAGGAGAACCTTCGGCTTCATCACCAGCGCGCGGGCAAGCGCCACGCGCTGCTGCTGGCCTCCGGAGAGCTGGGTGGGGCGTTGATTTTCCTTGCCGGCCAAGCCCACGAGTTCGATCATTTCCTGTACGCGCGCGTCGATTTCTTCTTTGGGGCGCTTGTCAATGGTCAGTCCAAAGGCAATATTCTGCACGGCGGTCATGTTGGGAAACAGCGCATAGCTCTGAAACACCATGCCGACGTGGCGTTTGCGGACGTCCACCTGGGTGACATCCTGGCCGTCGATGAACACTTGTCCCTCGTCCACATCGTTCAAACCCGCGATGGCGCGCAGCAGGGTTGATTTTCCGCAGCCGGAAGGCCCCAGCAGCGTGACCATCTCCGATTTGTCCACCCCGAGGGAAATATCACGCAGCACGGTGTTTGCGCCAAAGCGCTTCACCACATGCTTGATCTCAATGAACTGGCTCATTCTAGGCCCTCCTGCCTGCACGTTTTACGTGTTGTTTGCCCACGGATGCCTTAATCAGCGCGCCGCAGATCAGCGTCATGATGAGCACATAGATGACCACGACGGCGCTGGAGAGGTGACCGGTCTGCTTCATTACGAGGTAGAGATAGATCTGGATGGTTTCAAAGCTGCCGCCGATGAGCATGTTGGCCACCACGAACTCGCCGAACAGCGTGGAAAAGCTGAGAAGCGTGCTGACCAGTATGCCCGGCGCGATGCCCGGTACGATGATGCGCAGGAAGGTTTGAAGCGTGGACGCGCCCAGAACGCGCGCCGCCTCGGATACGGAGACGATGTCGATGGCGCGCATGGCGTTGCTGATGCCGGAATACATCAGCGGCATGATGAATACGAAGTATGCGCCCGCCAGCACCGTCACAAGGGGGATGGACGTGCCGCCATAGGCGTTGAGCAGCGCCGAGGCGCTGATGACGCCCGGGATGGCGTAGGGCAGCAGCATCAGCGTTTTCATAAGACCTTCCAGCTTGGGGGTGAACGCGAATACCGCGTACACCAGCGGCGTCATCACCAGTACGGCGACGCCCACACCCGTGATGCTGATGCCCACGCTGCGCAGGATGGCGGACCAGAAACGGTCGGAAAGGAACATTTCAATGTAATACTTGAACGTGTAGCTCTCCGGCAGAATGGTGTTGCTCCATTTCTCCGCCAGCGAGTACAGCCCCGTAATGACGAAGGGCAAAAACAGGTAGACGATCATGACCACCACGATCAGCTTGGAAAAGCGCGGCGTTTTGTTCATGATTTCATCCCCCTTCGCGCTGCGAGCCGACTGGCCCAGTCGTTGATCAGCATGATGACGATCAGAACAAGCGCCAGCGTAACCGCAAGCGCGCTGCCCAACTCCGGCTTCGTGCGGATATCACCGCTCATCAGCGCGGAGATGCGGATGGTCACCAGATTGTAACTGGAGCTGACCAGATAATACGCCGTCGCATACGCGCCCATGGCGTTAGCAAACAGCAGCGTGAACGTTGAAAGAACGCTGGGCAGGATCGTCGGAATGCCGATGCGCAGCCAAAACTGCGGAGTCGACGCGCCCAAAATGGAGGCGGCTTCCTTCCAGTCCTCCCGAACGCCGCGATAGATGGGGTACAAAAGCATGATCCCCAGCGGCACCTGAAAGTAGGTGTAGGCGATGACCAGGCCTTGTACCGAGTATATGCTGAAGGATTTGCCCAGGTCAATGCCCATCTGGCTGAGCAATATAATGAACATACCCGTGTTGCCCAACATCAGTGTCAGCGCGAAAGCGAGCGGCATGCCCGCGAAGTTGGACGTCATATTGATGACCACAAGCATGTTGTTCTGCACTTTTTCACTGGCAAAACGCGTGATCGCGTAGGAACAGACCAGCGCGATCAAAATGCCGTACAGACTGGATTGGAGGGACAGCGCCATGCTGTTGAAGAAGCTGACCTGATATAGCTTGCTGGTAAATACCTTGATGAAGTTGTCCAGCGTAAAGCCGCCCACCTTGGGCGCGGAAAACGAGGTGGTAATCAGCGAAACCATCGGGATCGCCATGAACGCCGCTACCAGCAACAAAAAAACACCCATCGTGGTCAGGTAGAACCCATTCAGCCTCCGTTTTCTTCCCATACGGAGAACCTCCCAGCTATGCTAAAGAAGGAGGAGGGGCCATGCCCAAAGGCATGGCCCGCTCCCGCATTCTTTTGCGCTTTAGTTCATGTTTACGCTGACCTGCTCCTGCCAGACGGTGGGCAGTTCTTCCAGCGTGGCCTTCCAGGCATTCTGGTCCTTGATCTGATAGGCGTTGGCGTACTGGGCGTTGTCCAGCAGTTTGGCCTTGGCATCATCGGTGAGCACGGCGTCCGTGCGGATGGGGTGCACATAACCCAGCGCCAGGAAGTTCTGGCCGGCGTCGCTGAGCATGATCTCACGGGCGAGCATCGCGGCGTAGGGGTTCTTGGCGTACTTGTTGATGACGCTGGCGTAGCCGGAGGTCACGGCGCCGTCGGAGGGAATGGTCACGGCGAAGCGATCCTTCTGGATCTGGTCGCGGTAGCCCAGGGCGTTGAAGTCCCACAGGATGGCAACTTCGATTTCGCCGTTCTCCAGGTTGGCCACGTAGGGGTTGGAGGTGTTCAGACGGCCGTCCTTGGCCAGCTTGGCGAACGCGTCCAGCGCGGGCTGGAGGTTGGTTTCGTCGCCGCCGAGGGCCAGCGCGCAGGAAAGCACGCCGTTGTAGGCCTGGGAGGCCTTCTCCACGTCGCCGATGCAGACCTTGTAGTTGCCCTCCAGCAGTTCTTTCCAAGACGTGGGGGCTTTGTCCACGTTCTCAAGATCGGTGATGAAGGCGGTGGTGCAGGTGTAGGCTTCGATCCACTTGCCGTCCGCATCCTTGGCCCAGTCAGGGATGGAATCCCATTTCGAGGTCTTGAAGGGCAGCAGCAGGTCCTGATCCATGGCCACGCTGGTCATGGCGATGCCGATATCGCCGATGTCCGCATCCGCCTTGTCCTGCAGGGCGAAGCGCGCAAGCTCCTCGGCGGAGGACATGTCGGTGTCGGTGGTCTTGATGCCCAGAGATTCCAAATTGGCCCACAGGTCTTTCCAGTTGGCCCATTCGGGAGGCATACCGACGCTGAAGACCTGACCCTCTTCCTTGGCGGCGGCCAGCAGATCATCGTATGACATGGTGGCGGCCTTGGTGGCCTTGTCGGCGTTGGCGGCAGCCAGATCCTCGGCGGATGCGACAACGGCTGCGGACATGAGAAGGATGATGCACAGGACGACGCTTACCAGTCTCTTCATAGTAGGTAGACCCCTCCTTATTATTTCTGGGGAAATGTGGATTCACTATAGCCTATTTGTATATTATCCGCGGATGATGTGCTTGTCAAGGAGTGTGCGAAAAAATGGTTAACCGCATATTTCAAATTGGGAGCACGGTCGATTGACAGCCGAAATAAAAAGGGTGTACAATAACAAAAATGGGAAATGTGGTGAGGGCTGGTGCGGCAGGAGCGTTTGACCAGCGTGGGGATTGACATCGGCACCTCCACGCTGCAGTGCGTTTTCAGCAGCATGACGCTGCGGAACCTGTCCCCCTCGTTCGCGGTACCCCGGGTGGAACTGACAGACAAGCGCGTGCTCTACCGCGCGCCGATTCGGCTTACGCCGCTTTTGACGCCCGATACCATCGACGGCGCGGCGGTCGCCCGCCTGATTGAGGAAGATTATGAACGCGCCGGAATCCGGCCTGCCGATATCGGGTGCGGTGCCGTGATCATCACTGGCGAGACCGCGCGCAAGAAGAACGCGCGGGAAGTGGCCCAGGCGCTGGCTGGGCTGGCCGGGGATTTCGTGGTGGCAACCGCCGGACCGGAGCTGGAAGGGGTGCTCGCGGGCAAGGGTGCGGGCGCCGCGGCCCTGTCCCGGGAGCGGGGGAAAACCGTACTCAACCTGGACATCGGCGGCGGAACGACCAACATGTGCCTGTTTGACCGGGGAGAACCGCTGGAAACCGGCTGCCTGAACATAGGCGGACGGCTTTTGCGTTTTACGGAGGCAGGAGCGGTGCATTCTTTCACCGCCTCCCTTATACTGGTCGCCCGGGATGTGGGCGTCCCGCTCGCGCCGGGCGCGTTCGTCCCGCAGGAGTTGGTCAGCCGCATCGCCCGCCGGATGGCCGAGGTGCTGGAGGAGGCCGTGAACCTGCGGCCGAGAACGCCGCTGTACCATGCGCTGGTCCTGGGCCATGGCCTGCCGGAGCACGTTGTTCCGGATTTTTTCACCTTTTCCGGCGGCGTGGCCGATTGCGTGTACCGGACGATTGCGGAGGACTTGCTGTTTTTCGATATCGGGCGGATGCTTGGCGAGTGCCTGGCCGCTTCGCGTTTTTTTTCGCGGGGGCGCGTGGCGCGCGCGCTGGAAACCCTGCACGCCACGGTGATCGGCGCCGGAGCATACAGCGTGGCCGTGACCGGGAGCACCATCTCTCTGTCCAACGTGCGCTTTCCCCTCAAGGGCTTGCCGGTCGCCAAGGTGCGGCTTGAGACCCCGGAGGATGTCGCCGGCCTGGGCGATCGCATCCGGAAGCAGAATTCCCTGTATGAGCCGCCGTTCGCCATCGGATTCGAAGGCCTGCGCAGCCCTACATACGGGCAGATCGAGGCCATTGCCGGGGAAATCGTGCGCGGCATGGGGGATTTCACCCCGCGCATCCTGATTATGTCGCAGGATATGGCCAAGGCGCTGGGGCAGGCGCTGATGCGCCGCTGGGGGACGGACGCCTCCCTGATCTGCGTGGACGGGATCACGCTGACCCATGGGGATACGGTGGATCTCGGCGAACCGCTCGCGGAGGGGCGCGTGCTCCCCGTGGTGGTGAAGACGCTCGCATTTGGTGATTAAGGAGTGCTTGCTTTGAAGCTTACCACCCGCCTGTTTGGCCAAAATTATACCTTCGGCTCCGTCCGGGAAGTCATGGGCAAGGCCAATGTGCCCAAATCCGGCGACCGGCTGGCCGGCGTGGCCGCGGCCACGCCGCAGGAGCGCGTGGCGGCGCGCGTGGTGCTCTCCGGGCTGACCGTGGCGGACGTGTGCGAGCACCCCGCCGTACCCTATGAGGAAGACGAGGTCACCCGCATCATTCTGGACGACCTGAACCGCCCGATCTATGAAAGCCTGAAATCACAGACCATCGGCGAGCTTCGGGAGACGATCCTGTCGTCGGACGGGGAGCAGCTCGCGCGCATCGGCCGGGGCCTGTCCAGCGAGGTGATCGCGGCGGTCACCAAGCTGATGGGCAATCTGGACCTGATCTATTCCGCGGCGAAAATGCGTGTTACGGCCAAGTGCGTGACCACCATCGGTGAGGCGGGCACGTTCAGCGCGCGCCTGCAGCCCAACCACCCATCCGATCAGGTGGAGGGGATTACGGCCTCCGCGCTGGAGGGCCTGAGCTATGGCATCGGCGACGCGGTGGTGGGGTTGAACCCCGTGGACGCGAGCACCGAGAGCGTGTACGCGATTTTGAACCGGTTTGAGGAAATCAAACGGAAGTACGAAATCCCCACGCAAAACTGCGTGCTCGCCCACGTGACGACGCAAATGGAAGCCATTCGCCGGGGAGCACCCTGCGACCTGATTTTTCAGAGCATCGCGGGCAGCGAAAAGGGCAACCGCGCCTTCGGCATCAGCGCGCAGTTGATAGAAGAGGCGCGCCAGCTGGGCCTGACAAAGGGCACCGCCCACGGCCCCAACATCCTGTATTTTGAAACCGGCCAGGGCAGCGAGCTTTCCAGCGACGCGAATTTCGGCAGCGACCAGTTGGTGATGGAGGCGCGCTGCTACGGTTTCGCGCGCCATTACGCGCCTTTTCTGGTCAATACCGTGGTGGGGTTCATCGGGCCGGAATACCTGTACAACAATCAGGAGTTTATCCGCGCGGGGCTGGAGGATCATTTTATGGGCAAGCTCTCGGGCCTGCCCATGGGCTGCGACTGCTGCTACACCAACCACATGCAGGCCGACCAGAACGACAATGAAAATCTCGCCGTGCTCCTTTGCGCGGCGGGGTGTAATTACATTATGGGTGTGCCCCACGGGGACGACGTGATGCTCAATTACCAGTCCACCGGTTTCCACGACGTTGCGGCCCTGCGGGAGACGTTTCACCTGTCGCCGATTCCGGCTTTTGCGCGCTGGATGGAACGCTGGGGGTTCTGGCAGGATGGCCGGCTGGGCCCGCGGGCGGGCGACGCTTCGGTGTTCCTGTAAGCCGCGCCGGGAAAGGAGCGATGACCATCATGAATGAGCGACAGATACAGCAGGTGATTTCCGCGGTGCTGGAGCAATTGGGCCGGGAGCCGGTAACCGCTGCCCTCCGGACGGACGGGAGTAGGCCCGCGCCCGCTTCTCTTGGGGCAGCCGCTTCTCCCGTGCCCGCGATTGCGCGAGAGGAGAGCACGGCGCCGGATACGGACATTACCGCCATCGACCTGAGGCGGCAGTATCTGGTCGCCGCGCCTAAGGATGGGGAGGCCTTCCTCGCCCTGAAGGAAAAAACCCCCGCGCGCGTGGGCGTGGGTCATGCCGGGGCGCGGTACCGTACCGCCACGATGCTCCGGTTTCAGGCCGATCACGCCGCCGCACAGGACGCCGTGTTCAGCGACGTGCCGGAGTCGTTCCTGGCCGAGATGGGCCTGACCGCCTACACCACCGCGTGTAAAAGCCGGGATGAATTCCTGACCCGGCCTGATCTGGGCCGCGTATTCCCGCCCGATGTGCTCAGCGCCATCCTCGCCGCGGTGCCTTCGGGTCTGCAGGTCCTTTTGTACTTAGCAGATGGGCTTTCCTCCACCGCGATTGCCGCCAACGCGCGGGACATCGTCCCCGTGATCCTTGGCGGCCTGAAAAGCTATAACATTTCAGTCGGCGCCCCGTTTTTCACGCGGTACGGCCGGGTGGGGAGCATGGATTGTCTGGGCGATGCGCTGAAACCCGAGGTGGTCTGTGTGCTCATCGGCGAGCGCCCCGGGCTGGTGACGGCGGAGAGCATGAGCGCCTACATCGCCTACCGCCCTACGACGGGGAT
>CALGYL010000179.1 GCA_937934775.1 uncultured Clostridia bacterium | reverse complement strand
CGAAGCGCTTCTTCCATCGCATCAAAAAACCATACGGGTTTTTTGATGCTCAGAACCGCCGCGCGGCCCATCCGCACGGCGGTCTCGATTCTCTCCGAAAAAACTTACGGCTTATCGATGGCCGCGGCGAACAGCGTGAGGTTCGTGGCGCTGTCCGTGAGGAGCAGAATGTAGGGCTTATCGACGGTGAACTCCAGCGGCTGATCCTGAATGAGCGCAGCCTTTGTGGAGATGCCAATGGAAGTGGCCGCGGCTGCGGTCGTGCCCTTCTCGTCGATGTCGAGCCGAGTCTTCTGCAGCACCGAGCTGATCAGTAGGTCGGTCTCTCCGTCGATACCGGAGAAATCAGCGCGGTTGTCAAAAGCGTCCTGAACGCCCAGCACCTTGAGCGCTTCCAGCAGCGACATCGTGTCCTTGGCGCTCAGCTTGGGCAGTGACAGCGCCACCTTGGTCGTATCCCCGAAAGCCGTGTTCCAGTCCACCGGATTCGCCGCCAGTTTCTCCAGCGCGGAGGCGATGTCCTTATCGGGTAGGATGACCGTGAGGCTCAGCGTAGAATCCGCGTAGGGCAGCCGGACGGCCTTCATGCCGTCGAGTTCCGCGTACTGTATGAAGGAAGTCTTGTGCATGAAGTCCGCATCCTGGTCGCCGTCCGCCCCGTGGAAGGGCTGCTTGTAGGTGTCCTCGGCCAGGAACGGATCGCTCCAGTCTGCCTTGAGCGCCAGCGCGTTGACCAGCATCATCACCAGGTTCTCGTCGGGCGGCTGGTTTAAAAGCTCCTCGATCAGGCCGCCGGTCTTTTCCTTCACCCAGGCGTTGACCTTGTCGTTGACGTCCGTGCCGCTGATTCCAAATCGCTCCGCCTGATAGCGGTCGTTGAGGATCTTGTCGTAGGTGTCCAACACCTTCAGGCCGTCCTTGACAAAGATGGCGTTGGCGACGGAAACGCCGCTCGCCGTCATCGCCTGATCCACGAACTGGGCCATGGTGTCCTCGGTAAGCCCGGCTGCGGCCAGCAACTGCGCGCGGGTCTCCCCCTTCGCGCCCTCCGCGGCCATCATAAGCGCCAGGTTCAGGCTCACAGGCGATACAATCGTCTGCCCCTTCTCCTGATACAGCGTCTTCAGCAAATCGATCTCCGAAGCCCGCGCCACCGGCGCGGCGCATACGATGAACGTCAGTACGGCGGCCAACAACCGCTTCAACGCACACACTTCCCTTCCTTCGCAATCTGTCGGTTGGACGCGAAAGCATTCACAAAAGTTTCCTTTCGCCGCATAGGATGGCCTGGGAGATGCCGTAGTACGCGGCGCGCGGGGCTCGCCCGCCTCCTTGGACAAACCGCCGAAAGGACAATGCGCCATGACAAACCATCCTCAGGCAGAGCAACTGGCCTGCAATATTGCGGTGGATTACTCCAGCGTGCCTGGGAGCCGCATTCTGCCGTATGAATTTTCACTCAACCTCATGGACTCGGTGCTCGAACCCGCGCCCGGCCAGCGGCAGCGGTTCTCCTACCACGTCCGGGCGATGGGCTCGGAGGAATTCTGCTATGTCAACCTCTCCTACTTCATGATCGGCCTGTGCGATGACATCGACGAAGACCAGCTGGGCGCGATCACCGTGACCAGAAACGGCATGCCTGAAACGGTCATTCTGGGCGAAAACGTTACGCTGGTGCGCTCCGACTGCCCGGATTCCAATACCGGATGCTCCGGCCTCAAGTTCCATTTCTCACTGGACAAGGCGCGCGGCGAAATGGACGTCAGTTTCGAACTGACCAGCGCCTTCCACGTCGGCCCCGAGCCTTTGTGCGTCTACGGCAGCGGCGTCGCCCGAAACGTACTGTCGCTGTGCGGACCTTCCTGCCGCATGGATGAGAGCTGCTCCCGCACCGCCCATCAGCGCGCCCGCGTCAGTGTGCCAATCACCCTCGCCCCCTACGTGCATGTGGGCGAGGCGACCACCTGGTGCTGCGGCGCGCCCGCGTTCCACCCGCAGTGCGATCAGCGCGAACCCGATTGCCACCGGTGCACGTTTATCGTCTCCCAAATGATGTGCGTGTCGGTGCCCATCACCTTCGACATCGACGCATGCGCCGGCAAGGCAGACATCGAATGCCTGAACGCACCCTGCTGCGACGGGGAGGAATGATTCTCCAGCCGCGTTTACGGTTTCGCCAATTCACCTTCCCGGAAGCGTGACATGGAGGCGGTTGACGAATTTTCACCGATCATTGTATAATGAAACGCCAGGCCGGCGAACCCGCCGGCCTTTTCAATACCCGACGATGGCACTACGGAGGATGGCATGCTCAAGTGGGTTCCAAGGTGTGAAATGATCCCGGAAGGCCCAAGCCAGATCGACCGCCTTTTGCGCGCCCGCGGTTTTGAAGACCCGGCCGCGGCGCAGTCGTTTCTGCACCCTTCCCGCGATCAACTGGGTGACCCGTTTCGTATGCCCGGCATGCGGGAAGCTGTGGAACGCATCACCCGCGCCCGGGAAATGGGGCGGACCGTCGTGATCTACGGCGATTATGACGTGGACGGCGTGACCGCCACGGCGCTTTTGACCAGCTTTCTGACCGCCTGGGGCATCCGCGCGCTGCACTACATCCCCTCCCGCCACCGGGAGGGCTACGGGCTCAACGCAGAGGCCATCCGTAAAATTTCGGCCGAAAGCGACGGTGCCATGATGATCACCGTAGACTGCGGCGTCACCGCGGTGGAGGAAATCGCGCTGGCCGCGCAGCTGGGGCTGGACCCCATCGTCACCGATCACCACCGCCCTGGGGACGCGCTTCCGGACTGCCCGGTGCTCAATCCGCTCCTTGGTTATCCTTACCCCCACCTGTGCGGCGCGGGCGTGGCCTTCAAGCTGTGTCAGGCGCTGGAAGACGCGCTGGCCTTTTCCTTTATAGACCTTGCGGCGCTGGGCACGGTGGCCGACGTGGTGCCGCTGACGGGCGAAAACCGGGCGATCACCGCGCTGGGCATCGCGCAGATGAACGAAAAAACCCGGCCGGGCATCGCCTCCCTGATGGCGGCGGCCGGCGTGGCCAAAGGCCAGGTCACCGCCGGCCGCATCGGGTTTCAATTGGCGCCCAGGCTCAACGCGGGCGGCCGAGTCGGCGACGCGGTCCGGTCGCTTCGCCTCCTGACGACGCAGACAAAAGAAGAAGCCGACCCGCTGGCCGCGGAACTGGAGGCGGAAAACACCCGCCGCAAGGCGCTGGAGGGCGAAATCCTCTCCGGCGCGGAGGCGCAGCTTCAAGGTTTTGATTTTCCCGCCCGGCGTGCAATCGTGCTGGCGGACGAGCGCTGGAATACGGGCGTTCTGGGCCTCGCGGCATCGAGGCTGGTGGAGAAATACAACCTGCCCACGGTTCTGATGCGGCTGGAGGACGGCGTGCTGCACGGCTCCTGCCGGTCGATTCCGGGCGTGGACATCTTCCGGACGCTGTCCCAGGTGTCCGGCCATCTGACCCGCTTCGGCGGTCACAGCCAAGCGGCGGGGCTGACGCTCCCGGCGGAGAATCTTCCGGCATTCGCGCGGGCGCTGGACGAGGCAATCGCCCGCTCCGCCGACCCGGAATGCTTCGTACCCGCCGCCCGCTACGATCTGGCACTGCCGCTGTCCGCATTGGACGAACCCTTCGTCCGTTCGCTTTCGATGTTCGAACCCACCGGTTTTGGAAACCCCGCGCCGGTCTTTCTGACGGAGGCAACCGTCAAAAGCCGGGAAGCGGTGGGCGCGGGCGGCGCGCACCTCAGGCTGCGCCTTGAGGACGGCGGCAAAAGCCTGCCCGGCATCGCCTTTTCGATGGGAAGCCTCGCCAAGACCCTGCCGGAGCGCATCCGCGCGCTGTACGCGCCGCAGATGGGTTTCTTCAGCGGCCGGGAATACATGGAATGTCAGGTCAAGGCAATCGGGCAGTCGGGCTATCTCGACGCATTTCTTGCCGGTGTGCCGGATTTTGACGGACTGTTCCAAACGTTCTTAACAAACAGGCTCTATAATAAGGCATACTCCGTACAATCGGTGGATTTTTTCGACGGATTTGAAGGCGTTTTCGAACGCCTCAACGCCTCGCCCCGGGGTGCGCTGGTGTTGGCCGCAAGCCCGGAAACAACGCGATCGTTCCTCCTTGCCGCGCAGGCGGCCGCGCCCGGCCGGATGGACGTGTTCGTGGGAAGCTACCCGGCGGACCCGCGCGCGTTTAACGCCTTCTGCCTGTTGCCGACAGGCCTGCCGCCCGATGGATACGACCGGATCTTCAGCCTGGACGCGCCCGGCGCGCTGTGGGGCTGTCCGGTGGCGGAACCCAGGCGGCCCGTGCTGATGCAAGCCCCGTTTCCGGACGTGGACGAACTGCGGAATCTTTACGTCGCGGTGCGGGAACTGAACAAGCGGCCCAACGCGACGAAGGTGCTTTCGAAACTGCTTGAAGAACTTGCACAGGATGCGGGCCTGACGGCAAACGCCGCCTACGCAGGGCTTCTGGTCTTGACCGACATGAACCTGATCGAGCTTTCGGGGCAAACGCCGCTGATCCGGCTCCTTCCGCCCCGCAAGGCTGAACCGATGGATAATCCCGTATTTCAATGGATGCGGCAATTGTCTCAATGGGGAGGTGAACCGCTTGACACCTGATACTACACGGCCCGATCAAAACACGGACATGGCAAAGGCCGGCCCGGATGCCATAAACACGTCTCAGGACGGTACAAAGAACTGTCCGGTTCCAGCCAAGAACGCCTTGCCTGAAAAGCCGGAAGGTGCCGAGGCCGTAAACCTGGAAGAGCAGGACCCGCAACTGAACGCCCTGATCGCCAAAATGCGCCATTACCACCCCAACGACGACCTGTCGCTGGTGGAGCGTGCCTACGCCTTCGCGCAGGAGCGCCACGCCGGTCAAAAGCGCAAGAGCGGTAAACCCTACTTCACCCATCCCTATCGCGTCGCCGACATCCTGGCCGACATGATGCTGGACGCCACCACTGTGGCCGCGGGACTCCTGCACGACACCGTGGAGGACTGCGAGGACTGCGACATCCATTCTATCGAACAATTGTTCGGTTCCGAGGTCGCCCAGCTGGTGGACGGCGTCACCAAGCTGAACCGCCTGGACCTGGCCTCCCGCGAGGAGCAGCAGGCCGAGAGCCTGCGCAAGATGTTCTTCGCCATGGCCAAGGACATCCGCGTGGTGCTGATCAAGCTCGCCGACCGGCTGCACAACATGCGAACTTTGAAGTTTCAGGACCCGAAGCGCCAACAGCGCATCGCCCGCGAAACGCTGGATGTATACGCGCCTCTGGCCCACCGGTTGGGCATGAGCGCCATCAAGTGGGAACTGGAAGATTTGTCCCTTCGTTACATCGACCCGGAAGGGTATTACGATCTGGTCGAAAAAGTCGGCATGAAGCGCGAAGAGCGCGAGAAGTCCATCAAAAATGTCATCAATATCCTGCACGAAAAGCTGGGCGAGCAGGGCATCAAGGCCGAAATCGACGGTCGACCCAAGCATTTCTACTCCATCTACCGAAAGATGAAAAGCCAGAATAAGACCTTCGACCAGATCTACGATCTGATCGCGGTTCGCGTGGTCGTCGAAACCATTCCGGACTGCTACGCCGCGCTGGGCGTGGTGCATACGCTGTGGACGCAGGTGCCCAACCGGTTCAAGGACTATATTTCCATGCCCAAGCCCAACATGTACCAGTCGCTGCATACCACGGTGGTGGGCATGGGCGGCATGCCCTTCGAGGTGCAGATTCGCACCCGCGAAATGCACCGCACCGCCGAGTTCGGCATCGCGGCCCACTGGCGCTACAAAGAGGGCAAGCAGGCCGACGCGCTGGACGACAAATTGTATTGGCTCCGCCAGATTCTGGACTGGCAGAATGAAACGCGCGACCCCGGCGAGTTCATGGACGCGCTGAAGGTCGATCTTTTTTCAGACGAAGTCTTTGTGTTCACGCCCAAAGGCGACGTGGTTTCAATGCCCCGGGGCGCGACGCCGGTGGACTTCGCCTATTCCATCCACACCGCCGTCGGCAACAAGTGCGTGGGCGCCAAGGTCAACAGCCGCATCGTGCCGCTGTCTACAGAGCTGGAATCCGGCGATTTTGTGGAGATCATGACCTCCTCCGCCTCCCACGGCCCGTCCCGGGACTGGCTGCAGATCGTTAAAACCTCGGAAGCCCGCTCGAAAATCCGCGCCTGGTTCAAGCATGAGTTCAAAGACGAAAACATGCTCAAGGGCCGCGACATGCTGGAAAAAGAGGCCAAGCGCCTGGGCTTCCAGTGGCCGCAGCTCAACAAGACCGAGTTTCTGGAGCCAATCTACAAGCGTTACACGCTGTCCTCGCTGGACGACCTGTACGTGACCGTGGGTTTTGGCGGCCTCTCCACCGGCCAGATTCTGAACCGGCTGATCGAGTCCTATCGCAAGACTATAAAACTGCCCGAGCCGGATCCGGTCAAGATCGCGGCGGAAGCCCAGCAGCGCGCGCGTGAGCAGGCGCAGAAGAACACCGTCAGCCACGGCGTGGTGGTCGAGGGCGAGCCTGGCATGCTGGTGCGCTTCGCCAAGTGCTGTACGCCGCTGCCGGGCGACGACATTGTCGGCTACATCACCCGGGGCCGCGGCGTTTCGGTGCACCGCAGCGACTGCGTCAACATGTCGGAGTTCGCCAAGGAGCCCGAGCGGCTGATCCATGTCAGCTGGCAGGGCGACGAGGGCACCGGCTACAACGCAGACATCCAGATCATCGCCTACGACAGGATCGGTCTGCTGGCGGAGATATCGGCGCTGTTCGCGAAGCTCGAAGTCTCCATCATGGCGCTGTCGGCCAGGGTGGACAAGAGCAAGAATACCGTGATCAACGTGACGCTGTGCCTGAAAAACACCAAGCAGCTGGAGACCATCATCAAGCAGCTTCAGAAACGATCGGACATCATCGAAGTGTTCCGGGTGAGCGCATAATGCGGGTGGTGGTGCAGCGCGTCAATCGCGCAAAAGTGACGGTAGCCGGCGAGACCGTCGGGCAGATCGGCAAAGGCTTTTTGGCGCTGGTCGGCGCGGCGTGCGGCGACACCGAAGGCGACATGCTCTACGGCGTGGAAAAGCTCGCCGGTCTTCGCGTGTTTGAAGACAACGAGGGCAAGATGAACCGCTCGATCTTGGACATTGGCGGATCAATCCTTTTGGTCTCCCAGTTTACGCTGCTGGGTGACGCGCGGCATGGCCGCAGGCCCAGCTTCTCAGACGCCGAGCGGCCGGAAATCGCCGCCCCGATGATCGACCGGATGGCGGAGGCGCTTGCGGCCCGAGGCATCCCGGTGGAACGCGGCGTATTCGGCGCGGACATGCAGGTGGAACTGGTCAACGACGGCCCGGTCACCATCCTTCTGGACAGCAAAAAGACGTTCTGAACTCCAAAGGAGCGCGCAATGGAAGACTTTAAATCCAGGCGTATCGAGTGCGGCGGCTATGTCGCAAACAGTTACCTGATTTTTCGACCCTCCCGGGACGACGCGCTTCTGATCGATGCGGGCGACGATTTTCAGGCCATCATGGCCAAGATCGAGTCCACCGGCAAGCGCCTGACGGACATTTTACTCACACACGGCCACTTCGACCACATCATGTCGGCCAAGGCGCTTCGGGACGCCACCGGCGCGCGCATCCACATTCACCCGCTGGACGCCGAGTATCTTCGCAACCCCGCGCTCAACATGCTGGGCATGGTGGAATCCACCAAAACGCCCTTCGTACCCTTTGACGCGGACGAGATGCTCTCCGAAGGCCCGCTTCTTCTGGCGGGGCTCTCCATTCAGGTCATCACCTGCCCCGGCCACACGCCGGGCGGCGTCAGCTTCTACCTGCCGGAGCAGCGGGCGCTGTATACCGGCGACACACTGTTCCAGGTGGGCTTCGGCCGCTACGACCTTCCCGGGGGCAACGTGCGCTCTCTCTACGCGTCCATCAAGCGGCTGACCGCGCTGCCCAGCATCACGCTGATTCTGCCGGGCCATGGCGAAAGCGCACCGCTCAAGCAGGTGGCGGAGGAATACAAATGATTCAGTTGAAGACCAACGCGCCCGCCTATTTCGCGGACCTTGCGGACGTGGTACGCGTATTCTTTGACGAGGCCGTGAGCGCCGACGAGGGCGATCGAACCATCGGGCATGCCCACGCACAGGCCGAAGGCGGCTGGTCGGAGACCTGCGCCTTCGAGGGCGTCACCCAGAGCGCCTTCGTCCCCCAGGTTTCCAGTGCGCTGGAGCAGAAACGACTGATCAAGCGCGCCGCCAAGATCTGCCTGTACGACCTTCTGAAGCGAGCGACAGGGCGCAAGCCCCCCTGGGGTTCCCTGACCGGCATTCGTCCGACGAGGCTTCTCTACGAGGCGCTGGAGGGCGGAAAGACCGAGCCGCAGGCCGAAGCCTGGCTGAGAGACGTCTTTGACGTCTCCCCGTCCAAGACGACGCTCCTACGGGAGATCGTTCGGGCGCAGCGCGCGGTAGACGCGCCCCAGCCGGATGAGTTCGACCTGTACGTGGCCATCCCCTTCTGCCCGACGCGGTGCGAATACTGCGCGTTCCCCGCGGAAGCGGTGGGCCGCGGCAAGCTGATCGAGCCGTATCTGGCGGCGCTGATGCGGGAGATCGATCTGACCGCGCTGATGATGGCGCGGATGGGGCTGAAACTCCGGGCCGGGTACCTTGGCGGCGGCACACCCACATCACTCTCCGCCATGCAGCTGGACAGGCTTCTGACCACGCTACGCTGGAAATTCCCCGGCGCGGTGGAGTGGACGGTGGAGGCCGGGCGGCCGGACACCATCACCCGCGAGAAGCTGAGCGTGCTCAGAAACCTTGAAATCGACCGCATCTGCATCAATCCGCAGACGTTCAGCGACGATACATTGCAGCGCATCGGCCGCGCCCACACAGCTTCCGCAATTCTGGACGCCTTCGAACTGGCCCGGTCGCTGGACTTCCGCAACATCAACATGGACCTGATCGCAGCCCTTCCCGGCGAAACCCAGGCGGACTTCGACCGGACGCTGGACGCGACGCTTGGCCTACAGCCGGAGGGCGTGACGGTGCACACGCTGGCCGTCAAGCGCGCCAGCCGACTGCACGAGGCGGGCTTCGCGCCGGAAGAACCCGGGCTAGCAGAATGGATGGTGGACGAGGCCCGCGCGCGGCTGTCCCAGGCGGGTTACCAGCCCTACTACCTGTACCGCCAGAAGCATATGGCGGACGACCTGGAAAACGTGGGCTATGCCAAACCCCGGTACGCCTGCCTCTACAACATCGACAACATGGAGGAGACCGCGCCGGTCCTGGCGCTGGGCGCGGGGGCGATCACCAAGTGGGTGTTCCCCAAGGAAAAGCGCATCGAGCGCGCACCCAACGTGCGCAACATTGAAACCTACATCCAGCAGGCGGATGAAATGGCAGCCCGCAAGCGTATACTGCTCTTCGGGGAGGAGAAGGGTTCGTGAAGAAGTGGTTGATTCCGGTTCTCATTCTGGTCGTCGCAGGCATTGTCACGCTGGGTTTCACGCTGTTCCGGCAGATCGGCCGTGAGACGCAGGTGGCTAAGGATGTGCCCAACCCGGTCGTCACCATCACCATGGCGGACGGCGGCGTCATCAAGCTGGAGTTGTATCCCCGCGTCGCGCCCAACACCGTGGCCAACTTCGTGACGCTGGCGCAGTCCGGCTTCTACAACGGGCTGGTTTTCCACCGTGTGATCCCCGGCTTCATGATCCAGGGCGGTGATCCCACCGGCACCGGCACCGGCGGCCCCGGCTACTCCATCAAGGGAGAGTTTAGCGACAACAGCTTCCAGAATGATCTCACCCACGAGCGTGGCGTGATCTCGATGGCCCGGGCCAGTTCATATGATTCCGCGGGCAGCCAGTTCTTCATCATGCACCAGACGAACCGCGACCTGGACGGCCAGTACGCCGCCTTCGGCAAGGTTACGAGCGGCATGGATGTGGTCGATAAGATCGCCAGCACCCCCACCGACGCCTCGGACCGGCCGCTTGTGGCATGCACAATACAGTCCGTCACCGTGGATACCTCCGGCTACCAGTACACCGTGGTCAAAATAGAACAAAATCCATAGGAGGGCACCATGAATCCAATCGTAACCTTTGAGATGGAAGACGGCAAGACCTTTACCGCCGAGCTGTACCCGGAAATCGCGCCCCTCACCGTGGCCAGCTTCGTTTCACTGATCCAGTCCGGCTTCTATGATGGGCTGATTTTCCACCGCGTGATCCCCGGCTTCATGATTCAGGGCGGCGACCCGACCGGCACCGGTACGGGCGGCCCTGGATACCACATCAAGGGCGAATTCGCCGCCAACGGCGTCACGAACCCGCTCAAGCACAACCGCGGCGTCCTGTCCATGGCCCGTTCGATGATGAAGGACTCCGCAGGCAGCCAGTTCTTTGTCATGCACAAGGACGCGCCGCATCTGGACGGCCAGTACGCCGCCTTCGGCAAGGTAACGCAAGGGCTCGAAACGGTAGACGCCATCGCCGCCGCAAAGACCGGTGCACAGGACCGCCCTGTAACCACGCAGCGCATGAAGAAAGTCACCGTCGATACCCACGGCGAGACCTACACAGTGCAGAAGATGTAACCTTTCCGGAACACAGATCGCCGGAAGCAAATGAAGTAGTACGAGCCTTTGCTGATCGCCTGAGCCCGCCCCGCGGAAGTTTTCGCGGGGCGGGCTCTTTTTCTATCTCCTGAGCAGTTCCGGGAGGCTTTTCTGGGTATCCTCCGTTTTCACACAACCTCCTTGCGCATTATTCCGCTTCGGAGCGTCAGGATGTATCCTCTTTTCGGGCAGCGCATGGATTTAACGCACCATAGCATTACATTTTCTATTACATATTGACGATATATGTAACGTCTAATATAATACTGCTGTCGGGATTCACATCCGGCTGGTCCCGCCGCAGGGGTCCATGCTGGACACGATTGAGGAGGGTTTTCATGAAGCGAATCGCGCAGAGGTCCCTGGTCTTGTTATTGATCCTGTCGCTTGTGACCTTCTCCATGCCCGGCGTATCCTTCGCCGCCTCTTCTACCCTCCGCACGCTGTCGATGCGGACACTCATGGCGGAAAACCTGGCGCTCCGAAACAGCCTTACTGCGCTGACCAAGGCGACTGGTAAAGTCCGTGCCATCTCGTCACCCGGCGGCGCGTCGACCCGGCGGTATAACGAAGTGACCGTCAGCGTCAAAGTTCTGCCCGCATCGCAGGAAGCGCTGGAGGACCTGTATTGCTGCTACGACCAGAACAAGCTCGCCTTCCAGTCCGCCGCCTTCACCGCCACAAAATCCTACCTGACGGTTCGCTTCACCTTTCTGGCCGAAGGTACGCCCGGCAGTACCAACCTGAAGTTCTACTCCGGCTCGAAAAAATCGGTCAAAGACTACACCAGGATGACGATCAAACCCGTCCCGGTGCAATCGGTGACGCTCAGCGACACATCCAAGGCGCTGACCGTGGGCGATACGCTGCAGCTTACAGCCACCGTACTTCCGGACAATGCCTCAAACAAAAACGTGCTCTGGGCTACTAGCAACCGGAACGTGGCGACCGTCAGCAATACCGGCCTGATTACCGCGAAGAAAGCCGGTTCCGCCACCATCACCGCGCGCTCCGCCAGCGGCAGTAAGCGCGCCACCTGCAAGCTTCAGGTGGTCAAACCCGCGGTGACCGCCACGCCAACCCCCTCCCCCACGCCTGTGCCCACGGTAACGCCGACGCCCGCGCCGACCGCCAGCGCCGCACCCACCCCCTCCCCCGCCGCCGTGTACCGCGCGCTGCTGATTGGCGAACAGGCCTACTCCACCCGCCTCCAGGGTCCCTACAATGATCTGACCGCGATGAACGCGGTGCTCACAAAGTCTACACTGAACGGCGCAGGCTATTCCGGCAACATCACAGCGCTGCGCGACCAGACGAAGGCCCAGATCCTCGCGAACATCGCGGCCCTGGCGAACAAGGGCGTCGATTCCGACGACGTGACCCTGTTCTACTACTCCGGCCACGGCGCGCAGGGTTCCGCTACTGAATCGGGTACCGGCCTCTACTGCGTGGACAACCGTCTTTTGACGGTAACGGAACTGAAAACCGCGCTGGACGCCGTGCCGGGCACGGTGGTTGTGATTCTGGACTCCTGCTACTCCGGCATGTTCATCGGCAAGAGCACCTCCGCTGCCGCAAGCAGCGAGACCTTCAACGACGTGGTGATGGACGCCTTTGCCCCGGCCATCAAAACGAAGGGCTTGACCACCAGCAAGTATCACGTCATCACCGCCTGCCGCAAGGGCGAGACCTCTCTGTCCGTCGGCTACAACAACGGAAGTTCCGTAACCTGGGTGGGCTTGGCCACCTACTACCTGGCCAAGGGAGCGGGATACGACCTGCTCAACCCCACCGACACCACATTCTACGCCGATAAATCCCCCGCAGACAGTATCGCCACCTTCGGCGAGGTATTCGCCTATGCCGATTACTACGTGGACCTGTTCCGCGCCACCTACAGTTCCTACAACGTCACGCAGGACATGCAGTACTCCACCGCCAACACATCCTATCCGCTCTTCGGCCGCAGTTGATCCGGAATACAGCATTTCGCAAAACAGGGCTGCCTCGCGGAAGGATAACCTCCGCAAGACAGCCCTCAGCGCATCAAAAAAACCTACAGATTTTTTGATGCGAGGGGAACAAGCTGCGTGCGCCTGAAATTCTCCGGAATTTCCGGGCGTCGCACCGACGGATGGTACTGTTTCCGGCGCACGGGTCGCCGGAAGCGATTGAAGCAGGATGAGACTTTGTTGATGTCCAAAGGCTGCTTCGCGGGAGGATAACCTCCGCAAGGCAGCCCTGTTTTTGCAACCCCTGTGCGCGTTGCCACCCACCGCGCTACGCCGCCGCCCGCGTATGGCGCTTCACGCGCCGGGACGGCCGGATGTTGGCCGTCAGCGCGCCCGCCAGCGCCCCAACCAGCGCGCCCATTAAAAACTCCGTGACCAGAAGGCCCGCGGGCGCCATCCGCCCGTCGATGGCACAATAGAGCGCATAACCCAGCACCATGTACAGCGTGCCGACGACCGCGCCCATTAGAAAACCGCGCCGTCCGCCAAAACCGACCGCCGCCGCTGCGCCCAGTGCGATGCTGACCGCCTTGAGCGCCTGATTGATCGCCAGCACCGCGCCGTCGCTGACACCGGTCAGCACCACCACGCCGGCCAATAGCGCCATGCCCGCCAAAGTCGTCAGCGCCGCCGTACCCAGCCCCCGGATCAGCGCGAAAATCGTCGCCCGCCGCTCCATCCATATCCCCTCCTCGCCCAAGCGTATGTATTTCGGCATAAAAAAAGAACGCTCCGCAATGCAGCGCTCTCAGAACAGCCAAGAATCCTGTGGCGTTTTGACGCGATAGGAAGAAACTTCGCGCGCCTGATACCAATGAAGAGTATTATTTACCCCAAAGGGACGAGGAGTTTTCGATGCAGAACAAGGAGCCGGAGCGAGGAATAGCAGCGCTATTTTGAGCGGAAGGCGACACTGTTTTGCGCGAAAAGACCTGGCTAGACGGGTAAATTATACTTGGAGTTGGTATGAAATCCCAACGGGTATCCGGGCGGCTCACTGGCTTTTTGGTTTGTTTCTGCCATCAGCATGGGCGCTGATGACGGAAAAATGCTTCCGGCGCACGAGTCGCCGGAAGCAATAGAATCAGGACGATTGATGATTCGATCGGAAGCTTCAGAAAACAACTACCGAACCGGGTTCCGCACGCAAATGCCACGGCGTTTGCGGAAACCAGCACGAACATAAGCGGACATAAGCCGCAAAGCGGATTTTACCCGCATGCGGCGGCTTTGCCATCTCGATTAGATCTGCGGTTCGACGTCGTTCTCCAGCGGCGCGTCCTCGACGGAGCGGATCGCCCAGCGGGCGAAGATCATCTGCGTCTTCTGCGTGCCGACGACGACCGTCACGGTGTCGTCCTTGATGGCGGTCACAGTGCCGTAGACGCCGCCAATGGTGCAGATGCGGTCGCCCGCCTTGAGGGCGGACAGCATGTCCTTAACGGCCTTGTCCTTCTTGCGCTGCGGACGGATCAGCACAAACCAGAACACCACCACGATGGCGACCATCGGCAGCAGCTGAATCAGTGTGGCGAGAATGCCCCCGCTCTGCGCGGCGGCATCCGGCGCTGCGGTTGCGCCAGGCGCGAGAGACGCGGCGGCAGTGGCGACGGCGGCGGGCGCCGAAGTCGCGGCGTCCAGGAGCCAGTTGAAGCCTGTGAACATGTTATTTCCTCCAAAATAAATCATACTAGCTTATTATACTTGAGTTTGGGCGGGAGCACAACGGCTAAAACGCTCTGCAAACGTACAATGGTGTAAAATTTTCATTGATCGTTCGCTCTGCCGAGATATTTAAGCGCGGATTATTCGATTTCAGTCCAACGTGGAATTCATAATTTGGATTGGTATTACCAGGACCCGCGGCCGTGGGTGGCATAAAATGCCTCCGCCCAGTCCCTGGTAGCGTCCTGCTCAATGGCGGAGCGCATCTCCTCCATCATCCGGGCTAAAAAGCGCAGGTTGTGAATCGACAGGAGCCGCAGCGCCAGAATTTCCTCCGCCTTCAGAAGATGGCGGATGTAGGCGCGGGAGTAGTTGCGGCAGGCGTAGCAGTCGCAACCTTCCTCCAGCGGGCCAAAGTCCCTTGCACTTGCCGCGTTACGGACCACCAGCCGCCCGTTCCGGGTGAATACGGTGCCGTTGCGCGCCACGCGGGTGGCCAGCACACAATCGAACATGTCCACGCCCCGCACCACACCCTCAATCAGGCAGTCGGGCGAGCCGACCCCCATCAGGTAGCGCGGTTTGCCCTCCGGCAGGATCGGGCAGACCACGTCCAGCATCCGGTACATGATCTCCTTCGGCTCCCCCACCGACAGGCCGCCGATGCCATAGCCGGGCAGATCCCGGGCAGCCGCCTGCCGCGCGCTCTCGGCCCGCAATTCCTCAAAAAACGCGCCCTGCACGATGGCGAACAGCGCCTGATCGTCCCGCGTCTTGGCGGCGATGCAGCGGTCCAGCCAGCGGATGGTGCGTCCCAGCGCCGTGGCCGCGGTTTTCTCGTCGCAGGGCCAGGCGGTGCACTCGTCAAACTGCATCGCAATGTCGGAACCCAGCGCCTCCTGAATGGCGACGGCTTTTTCCGGCGACAGAAACCGGCTGCTGCCGTCCAGATGGGAACGGAAGGAAACGCCGTCCTCCCGGACCTTCCGGAGGCTCGCCAGCGAAAATACCTGGAACCCGCCGCTATCGGTCAGGATGGGCTTGTCCCAGTGCATGAACTTGTGCAGCCCGCCCGCCTCCCGGACCAGGTCCTCGCCAGGCCTCAGGTGCAGGTGGTAGGTGTTGGCCAGGATGATCTCCGCGCCGAGGTCCTTTACTTCTTCCGGCGACAGCGTCTTGACCGACGCCTGAGTGCCCACCGGCATATACACCGGCGTCTCGATGGTTCCGTGGAGCGTGTGCAGCCGTCCTCTGCGGGCGCCGGTCTGCTTGCAGACATGCAGAAGCTCAAATTCAAACGGTTTGGGCAAGGGTTTCCCTCCCTGTACGTTACTGGATCAACATGGCGTCGCCAAAGGAAAAAAATCGGTAGCGCAGACGGACGGCTTCCGTATAGGCACGCAGCGTTTCGTCCCGCCCCATCAGCGCCGAGACCAGCATGATCAGCGTGGAGCCGGGCAGGTGAAAATTGGTGATCAGCGCGTCCACCATCTGGAAACGGTAGCCGGGGGTAATGAAGATCTCCGTCCAGCCGGAGCCGGACGCGAGAAGGCCATCCTTCGCCGCCGATTCCAGCGTGCGCACGCTGGTGGTGCCCACCGCGATCACCCGGCGGCCCTCCCGCTTCGCGCGGTTGACCGCCTCCGCCGCTTCCTCTGTGACCTGATAGAACTCGCTGTGCATCTTGTGCTCAGAAACGTCCTCCGCCTTGACGGGCCGGAAGGTGCCAAGCCCCACGTGCAGAAGCACCGGCACGATCTGAACGCCCATGCCGCGGATCTTCTCCATCAACTCCGGGGTAAAATGCAGACCGGCCGTCGGCGCGGCGGCAGAACCCACCGCCCGGGCATAGACCGTCTGATACCGCTCCCGGTCGTCCAGTTTTTCATGGATGTAGGGGGGCAGCGGCATCTCGCCCAACTCATCCAGCGCGGCCTCCAGCGTGCCGCTGGCCACGTCAAAGCGCACCACACGGCCGCCCGCATCGGTGGGGGCTTCGATGGTGGCGGTCAGCCGCCCGCCGCCGAAGGACACCTTAGCGCCCGTTTTCAGCTTTTTACCAGGCTTGACCAGCGTCTCCCAGCTGACCGGCGACACTTGCCGGAGCAGCAGCACCTCGCAGGCGCCGCCGCCGGGCATCCGCTCCCCGATCAGCCTTGCGGGCATCACCCGGGTGTCGTTGATCACCAGCACATCACCGGAACGCAGGTATCCGGGCAGGTCATAAAAATGCCTGTGCTCGATGGAATTGTCCACCCGGTTTACAACCAGGAGCCTCGAGTGGTCGCGCGGCTCGATGGGCGTCTGGGCAATCAGTTCCTCGGGCAGGTCGTACAGAAAATCGCTTGTCTTCATCCGGTCTCCACTTTCAGATCATTGGGCCCGTCGGCCCGTATTCGCTCCGGAACGGGCGCATTGGGCAGATTTAACCAAAATCTATTCAATCTCCAGCCGCAACTGGGCGGATTCGGGCGCGGCGCTCTGGGCATTCTGATCCGGCACGGCCAGACCAAGGTGACGGTAAGCCGCGGGCGCGGCCACGCGGCCACGGGGCGTGCGCATCAGGAAACCCAGTTGCAGAAGGTAGGGTTCGTACACATCCTCGATGGTGGAGGCGTCCTCGCCGGTGGAGGCTGCCAGCGTATCCAGGCCCACCGGCCCGCCGCCAAACTTGCTGATCAATGCCTCAAGCATGGTCCGGTCGATCCGGTCGAGGCCCAGTTCGTCGATCTCCATCACATTCAGCGCTTCCTGCGCCACCGGCAGCGTGATCTTACCGCCCGCCTTCACCTGCGCAAAGTCGCGCACCCTTTTGATGAGCCGGTTGGCGATCCGGGGCGTGCCACGGGAGCGGCGCGCGATTTCCAGCGCGCCAAGTTCGTCGCACTCG
>CALGYL010000178.1 GCA_937934775.1 uncultured Clostridia bacterium | reverse complement strand
TCTCCATCTGGATCTGCGCCTCCTACACCTCGGCGTTCGCGCTGTACTGGGTGATCATCAACGTATTCCAGATTTTGCAGCAGCTCTTCATCAATTGGTACTTTGACAAAAAGAAGCCGAAACCCAATCCGGAAGAGGAGGTCATCAAACCTTGAGGTCCATCGAAACCAGCGGCAAGACCGTTGAGGACGCAGTAAAGGCCGGTTTGGCCGAACTCAAATGCGATTCCGCCGATGTGCGCATCGACGTTCTGGAAATGGGGAGCCCGGGCCTGTTCGGCATGTTTGGCAAACTGGCGCGGGTGCGCCTGACGGTGAGGGAAGTGGTGGACGACTTCTCGCTCGACCTTCCGGTGATGACGCTGGAAGCCCAGAAGCCGCGAGCCGACAAGAAACCGCCCGAGAAGAAGCCGGAGAAGCCCGCGCAGGAACCCAAGGATGAAGCAAAACCCGCGCCCGAGGACAAGGCCCCCAAGGCCGAGCCCGCGAAGCCGGAGAAGAACGCGCCCGAGGACACCCCGCAGCCGGTCATCAAGTCGGTTGCCGAGTTCAAAGCTTCCCGCCGTGAGCAGCAGCCCCGCGAACCACGTGAGCAGCAGCCCCGCGAACCGCGCACGCCGATTGCGCAGAAGGAACCTCGTGAACCCCGCCCGGTTCGCGAACCCAGAGCGCCTCGCGAACAGCAACCCCGCGAACAGCGCGAGCACCGGGAACCGCGCCGCCGTCCGGAATCCTCCGTGCCAAAGGACAACGGTCCTTCTGTCCTCATGGAAGAACTGCCGCCGCTTGATCTCAACACGCTGGGTGAATCCGGAAAACGCGCCTACGACTTCCTTTCGAACGTGACCAAGCTCATGGGCGTTGAGGTCGAGATCCGCATTAAGGAAGAAGCTGGACACCTGTTTGTACAGATGACCGGCGACGCGCTGGGCGTGCTGATCGGCCGCCGGGGTGAAACGCTGGACTCCCTGCAGTATCTGACCAGCCTGCAGGTCAACAAGGGCCAGGAAGAGTACACCCGTGTGTCTCTTGACAGCGAGCACTACCGCGCCAAGCGCGAAGACGCGTTGCGTAAGCTGGCCTCCAGGATGGCCTCCCGCGCCCGTAAAACCGGCCACCGCGTCGCGCTGGAGCCAATGAATCCCTACGAGCGACGCGTGCTGCATTCCGCGCTGCAGGACAACCCCTACGTCACCACGCATTCGGAAGGCGAGGAACCGTACCGCCGCGTGATCATCACGCTGAAGTAGCTATCGTATTCAGGCGGGGCCGCGCCAAGCGCGGCCCCGCCTGAGCAATAAAAACCTTGCAGGTTTTTATTGCAAAATGAAGGCGCTGTGTGCGCCTGGGATTCCCCGGGACTTCCGTGCGGCGCACTGACGGATGGTACTCTTTCACCCACCAGTGTGTGCACTGGTGGGTGAAACGCGTTTCCAGCGTTCATACCACCGGAAACGATTGAAATCCTGCGGAAGCTTTCTTGACAGGCTGGCACGGCCCCGCTTTCTCGAATTGAAAACCCACGTTCGGTTTTTAATGCGAAAGAAAAACCGCGCACATCCGAAATCCATCCGGTTAACTGCTTTGCGTGGCATCCTCCAGCACTCGAGACACTGCGCAAGACGTTTTCACGGCGTAAACTTTTGCGTGGGGATCAAGTGAACCATTTATCGGATTGCATCGTCCAAACCCATGTGATATAATTCGTTTGTATGCCTCGAGGACTTCAACCAAAGGAGCTGAGCGCCGGTGGCGAATCAGGATTTCAAAGAGCCCTATGAGGAAGAGGATGTTTTTACGCTGGAAAACGACGCAGCCGAAGAGAAGCGCCGCCATGTGATCCAGTATGCGCTGGTCAGCGGCTTTGCGGTAATCGTTGTGGCGCTGGCGATATGGGGTGCCATGTGGCTGACCAATTCGCGCATTGAACAGCAGAAGACGCAGGTCAAGGAGGCGGAGGCGACCGTCGCGCCCGCCGCTTCGACCGAGCCGAGTTTCAAAACCTGGCCGTCCGAGCAATTCCCGGACGTCCCGGTGTACGAAGCATCCGGCTATGACACCCGCGTATACGGTGATCGCGCCGAGATCGACATCCCGCCGATGAGCGTCACCGGCTTTGACGACTATACGGAACAACTGGCCAACGACGGCGCGCGCGTCTTTATTCACAGCAAGACGTTGACCGTACTGTTCTACAAGGATGTTGAAATTCACCTGATCGCCAGCGGTTCCACCACTTCGGTGGTGCTCTGCGGCGAAAAGGCACAGACTTGGGACGATCCCGATTATTCGTCCTTCCCGCTGCCCGATGCGGGCACGCTGGTTTCCGTGGAAGATGGCGTCGGCGCGCGCAGCCTTGTATTGACCTACCGGGGCGCCTCCTCGACCGACGCGCAGCAGTACGTGGGACGCCTCGCCGCCGACGAGTGGACCATCTCCGACCCGCTGTCGCTCAAGGATCAGACCTTCAGCGCCGTCTACAAGAAATCGGGCCAGCAGATCACAGTCGATTATTTCTCCTCCTCTGACAACTTCCAGGTCAAACTGGCGTTCCTGGGCTGATAGATTTAAATAGCAGGCAATCCGCGCCATTGGCGCGGATTGCCTGCTATTTGCCTGAAACTATCCCTTCCCCATCTTCACGGCCAGGATCTTCAGAAGGTCCTCAAGCGTTTCGGGGGTATCGACGCGCAGCATCAGCCACTTCCCCATCTTCATGTAGTCCCCGGCAGCGCGATACAGTTCGGCGGTCGCGTGTGTCAGCTCCGGCAGGATTTCTTCCATCGCCGGTTCCTGCTTATAGCTGATCACGAGCAGCGCGCCGAAGGAACCCTCCTCGGGATAAAATGTGCCCAGCGCCTTACCGCTCTTCTGGTACTTGACATTCCAGCCGGGTTTGCCGCTGCAGACGCTGTAGGTCAGCTTGGGCTTAACGCCATACTCCTGCGCCACGCGTTCAGTGAACGACAGCCACAACGGCTTGGCCGCGCCCATATAATCGGCCAGAGCTTCCATGGTCGGAATGATCTCCTTTGGGAACATCTCGTGCCACTGCATGATGATCCTCCTCTCAATCGCCTTCGCCTGTCAGCCGCTCAAAGGTTTTTCCCCATTTTATACCAAGTAAAAACATGAATTACTCCAAAGGACTGAAAGATTTTTGATGCAGAACAAGGAGCTGGAACGAGGCGTAGCAGCGCTACGCTGAGTGGAGGGCGACAAAGTTCTGCGCGAAAAGATTCAGGCCAACGAGGAATTAATATTTTGGATTGGTATTAACGGATCGGGAGCAGAAGGTCAAGCTGCATTCGCGCGATGTCAAAGGCCGGGTCCTGCACGTTGTAAAAGAAATTGAGCTGCTCCTCCAGGCACCGGTCCATATGGCCGTCTGCCGGTTCGCACCGCGCGGATCCGAAGTCGGCATTGTAAATCCCGCTCTCAACCACCCAGTCGTTGAGCAGACCCCAGTGGTCAAACGCGCCGAAATCAATGGCATGGGCGGCGTAGAGGCCTCCCAGGAAGCGCTTCTTCGTCAGCGGCTCGGGTACCTCGAAGTCGTCCGGGATGGTTACCCACATCTCGTACCCCGGCGAGGAAACGTTGTAGGCCGCGTTCTGCGCGGGATTGTTGAACCCGAAGTGCCTCAAATCCGGCTTGACGCGGATCAGGTTGCTCTCCAGTACAAACCGGTTCACCACATCTGCCGCGTGCGCCTCGCTGTCCTCACCCTCGTAGAGGTAGGCCGCCACCCACGACGGCGGCAGGTAGACGATGCGCACGTCGGTGAGTTTCGATAGCTTTTGATCTGCGCGGTTCAGTGCGTCCATGGTCTTCTCCCCCTTCAGTTGTTGATCGGGAGGCGAGATCGTTCGGATCAGTTCCGCGACCGAGGCGTCCTCGAGCAGCACCGGATTCAGGCATACCCCCGGCTCTCGCCCGATTCGCTCCATCAGCCTCATCAGCACCGAGCGGATCAGCGACAGCGCGTCGATCTCCGCGCTCAGCGCGTCGACGCTCTCCCGGAACACTTCGATGGCCGTGACCGCGTCCTGGCGCTTCAGGATGCGGTCAATCTGCTTGACCGGCACACGCAGCTTGCGCAGCACAAGGATCTGGCCAAGCCGCGTGAGCGCTTCCTCGTCGTAGACCCGGTAGGCGTAGTCCGGCCTGCGAAGGCTCCTCAGGAGCCCCGCCTGCTCGTAATACCGAAGCATTCTGGCGGAAATGCCCATCTCCCTCGATACGGCGCTGATTGTCTTCAGTTCCATGTCTCTCCCCCTCGCAGGCAGTGTACAGTGCGACACGGTGTCAGAGTCAACCGGCCCCGCGCAATCTTAACAATTTTCAAACCATCTTCCGCCACGAAAACTGCGTCCGGCGGAAAACCCGCCGGACGCAGTTTTACCCGTACAACGGCCAGCACAAATGGCTCAAGCCGAGCTTACAGCTTTTTATAGGATACCGTCGACGCATAGTCCCAGTCGCACGCATCCAGCGCTTTCAAGGTGCCTGTCACCAACTCCATCAGCACGTTTTCCATCTTTTCGCCCTTTTCCTTTGTCCCCTTGGTGGGGTCGCCGGTGGCGGCGGTGTCGGTCAGTTCCGCGAAGTCCCATTTGACGTCCATATGGGCGGGCAGGTGGTCGGGTACGACGCCCCGCGCCTGATCCATCTGGCACCACTCGCCAAACATCTGAAGCGCGATGGATGTCTCGCCCTCGCCCGCGTGCCCCAAACCGTTCCACACCTCAAAGGTGTCCGGCGGAAGCAGCTTGCCCGCGGCCACCCACCAGTCATTCAGCGACACGATGCGGGCTTCGGGGTGCTCCATCTTGATCTCGCGGGCGGCCACCTCGATGGCGGCGATGTTGCCGTCGTGGCCGTTCATGATGAAGATCTTCCGGATGCCGTTTTGCAGCGTGGTGCGGAGGATGTCCTTGATGACGGCGATCATTGTGTCATACTTGAGGTAGAGGGTAAACGGAAACGCCGCGTAGTGCTCGCTGACGCCGACGGAAACCGGTGGAAGCACGAGCAGCCCCGGCACCTGATCTGCGATTTTGCAGGAGAGCATGTAACTGACATGGGTATCCGTGCCCAGCGGCAGGTGCTGGCCGTGGGCTTCGCAGGAACCCAGCGCCAGGATGGCCTTGTCGTACTTCCCCTCCTTGTACTGGTGAGCGGTGATCTTCAATGCTTCGTGCATGGGTATCCCTCCCGAATTGATTCGCCTTCCGGCGTCAGACGACTTCGCCTGGATTGTCAACATAGTACCGTTTTTCGTGGAAAAATGCAAGCCCGCGCGCGAATTCCTGTCTGCACGGGGCTTGCATCTGTGGGCGGGACCTTGCGCCGGAGCATTGGAAAACCGCGCGGGTTTACCCTGCAAGGGCTTTTTGATGCTCCGAAGGAACGGCGAGCCGTTCCTTCCAATTTCAGGGTCAGGAAGGGGTAACTTCCTTCACAAAGTCGAACGCGCCGTCCTTGACGGTGTTGATGGTGACGGACTTCATCGGGACATGGCTGCCATCCTTGTAGGTGATGGTGCCGGTCACGCCCGCGAGGCCGGAGGTTTCGCCGATGGCCTTGGCGATGGCCGCGCCGTCGGTGGAACCGGCGCGCTTGATGGCGTCGGCCAGCAGATACATGGTGTCATAGCCCAGCGCGGCGAAAGCGTTCTCCGGCGCGTTGCCGTACTTCGCGGTGTAGGCCTTCACGAAATTCTGGATGATGGGGTTGGTGTTCTTGAGGGAGGTGTGGGTGGCGACGAGTACGCCTTCGGCCTGGGCGCCCGCGACTTCGATCAGCAACGGCGTGTCAAAGCCGTCGCCGGAGATGATGGTCTGGGTTGCGCCCTTGTCGCGGAACTGCTTGACGATGACGCCCGCATCATCCGGCACGCCCGCGATGAACATCGCCTGCGCGTCCTTGCCATCGACCAGGAAGCGGTCAATCTGCGCGGAGAAGTCCGGGTCCTTGTTCATGTAGATGTCTTCCAGCACGATGGTGCCGCCCAGCGCCGTGAACTTCTCCTTGAAGAAGGAGGCCAGCGTGGTGGTGAACTCCATCGAATTGTCGACCAGCAGGTAGGCCTTTGTGTAGCCCAGGTCGTTATACAGGTACTCGGCGCAGGCATAGGCCTGCACGTTGTCGCCGTAAGCGGCCAGGAAGGTCTTGTCGCCCACAAGATCCGGGAGCGTGGGTAGCGTGGCGCCGGACGTGACGAAGGGAATGCCCGCTTCCTGCGCGATCATGCCAGCGGCCATCGCGTAGTTGGAGTCGGAGAGACCCGCGACCGCGACAACCTTGTCCACATCGACCATCTTGGTGACGGCGTTGGACACCGCATCCTGTTCGGTCTTGCCGTCGATGGCGACGACTTCCACTTGGGTGCCGTTGATGCCGCCAGCTGCATTGATCTCTTCCGCCGCCATCTGGAAGCCGTTGAGCGACGGCTGGTCCAGCGAAGCCTGTCCGCCGGTCAGGTTGTAGATCGCTCCGATTTTGATCGTGTCCGCCAGAGCGGTGCCGGACAGCGCCACGAGTACCGTCAGCGCGAGCAGCATGGACAGAAGCCGTTTCATCCTCATTGGAAAACCTCCCATAGCCTTTATTCCATAGCGCGGTCGCGCCGCGATATGTTCCTCATATGATGCCGCCCGCAGAGATTCAGGCGAAGGAACGCTTCCGGCGGGCGATGTACCCGTTGCCGGATATATAGTAGCTCAGGGACTTGATGGCGCAACCCACCGTATTGAGCGTGGGACGCCCGCCCTGCTGGAGGATCATCACCTGGCTGCGGAAGCTGTTGGTGTAGTAGAGAAAAAGTACCACATGCCCGTCTTTTACCAAAATGTCGCCCGGGCGCAGCCGAAAGTACCCGGCCACGTTGGTGCGGCTGGCGACGGTTTTATAGATCGAGGACGTCTTGATGGCGCCCGACCGGAGCAGCGATCGACTCGTCCCCAGCCCCCAGATACTCATCGAGACAAAGGCCGAGCAGTCGTTGCCCGGGTAGTTGACATTGGGCAGGTAAGCGGTGTAATGGGCGTCATTCCCAAGCATTCTGAACGCGCCCGCCTTCAAGCTTCTGCTCACGTCGAAGGCACGGTTGCGCTGCGTATAGGGGAGCCCGAAGTAGACGACGTTCGCCGAATACTTGCTGCCGCCTGCCCAATACGTGACGGGCTTCGCGCTCCGCCAAGGAAAGCGCGCCATCCGGAAGGCGTTGACGAGGATGAGCCTGCGCGCGTTCGCCTCGGACTTACCGATTGAGCCGGACACGCGCAGCGCGTCGATCTCCACTGTGGCGCAGCGCAAAACGTCGTCGAGCCTGGAAAGGTTCTCTTTGATGCCGGCAACCGAAGTCACCTGCAGCGGAATCTCCGAAACGGGGCGGGCGTTCA
>CALGYL010000177.1 GCA_937934775.1 uncultured Clostridia bacterium | reverse complement strand
CGGTTTGGCGCGCCGGAACCGCTGATCGCGTTCTGCCGGGCGATTCAAAAGGTGTCGCCGGTGGACAGCCAGGCGGTGCCAGAGCCCTGGGATATGCCCGGTTATCAGGATCAGGTCATCATGGCGGCGGGTACGTTTATCGCCGGCGCTTCCTCAGAGTTGAGTGCTGACGCGCCCATCCGAGCGCCGTACATTGGCTATCTGCAGGGCGCGCTGACCTATGCGCACGGACGAATCGCGGTGGAAAGTGCCGTGCGGGCGCTTCAGGGCGAAGGCTGAACACATGAAAAAGTCCGCGGACCATTTCGGCCCTGCGGACGTGGAGCATCGAAAGATCCGTAGAGATTTTCTATGTGAAAAGAAGAGGCTGAATGTGCCTGGAATTCTCCGGTTTGGCCCCCAAACGCGCTGACGTACGTTACAGCTTCCGGAAGAGCGCCGTGACCTTGCCGACCACCGTCACCTTGCGGGAGTAGATCGGATCATAGTAGGGATTTTCCGGCTGCAGACGCACGCCGTCCCGTTCGAAGAAGATGCGCTTGACGGTGGCCTCATCCTCAATCATGGCCACTACGATGTCGCCGTTGTCCGCATGGCTCTGCTTGCGGACGATGATGTAATCGCCGTTCAGGATGCCGGCGCGGATCATACTTTCGCCGCGGACCCGGAGCGCGAACAGTTCGTCGTCCGTACCGATCAGGTCTTGCGGCAGCACGATGTAGTCTTCAATGTTCTCCTCGGCCAGAATGGGGATTCCGGCCGTCACTCGGCCCACGAGCGGTACACTGCGGCCCTTGGAGAGCGGGTTATCCAGCACTTCCATCGCGCGGGGCTTTGTGGAATCCCGGCGGATCAATCCGCGCTTTTCCAGTTGCTCCAGATGGCCATGCACCGTGGAGGTGGACTTCAGGTTGACCGCTTCGCAGATCTCTCTAACAGACGGCGGATAGCCCTTGAGCTCGATCTCTTTTTTGATGAACTCCAGTATCCTGCGCTGGCTGTTCTTTCCGCGCTCCTGCATATCAAAGCCCTCCGTGATGAACTCCATCCCGAGTATATCACATAAGCGGCCAGAAATCAAACGTCTGTTCGGAACTTTCGTGTAAATCTTGAAATTCATCGTTGGATGGAGTATACTGTTTTCGCGGAGGTTGCCGTTCGGGGATCTCCGCAGGGGAGGTTATTTGGGTAATATGGAAAAACATTGCATTCTGGACGAGGAAAGGCTCTGCGTCGACTGCGGCGAGTGCCTGACCTGCGATCTTGACCCAGAAAAGCGTTGCGACAACTGTATGCGGTGCGTTCAAAAGAGCAATGCCGACTATCTGGCCATTGAGATAGACGAAGTGATCGACGGAACATCACTGGAAGAATAACCTGGTAAATCTGTAAAACGCCGTAAAAGCCACGTCAGTAAAGTGTCTGCCGCTAAGTGGTTGGACCACGAGAGCGATGCGGCCCCCAAAGACTGTGGAATCAGAGCCGGAGTCTTTGGGGAAGCCCGTATAATCTATTCGCGAAAGACAGCTTTTGCGAATAGATATAGCGTAAAAGCTCGGTATCGCACTGCCTGGTCTGGCTGAATTTCCATAACAAGGTACGCGCCTGCTGCAATTTCCGCCCAATTCAAAGGGAAAATTCATCTGGTCTTTTCAAGGAGAGTCCATGGCCAAAAGCATAACATATTCCGAATCCAACGCGCGGCATCAGACAGAGCTCCTGCGCGAGACGCTCACGGAGCTGCCACCGGCTTGCCACGAGTTTCTACGCTCCATTGAACCAACCACAACGGCGCTGACCAGGCTCGCCTATGCGCGGGATTTACGGCTTTTTTTCAAGTTCCTATCCGACGAAATGAAATCCTTCGGCGGCCTTACCCCAGACGACTGGACCTTTGACCAGATCAGCCGGATCAAGGCAAAAGATATCGATGATTTCCTGGATTATTTATCGCTATATTTTAACAATAACGATACGGAATATTCCAATTCAGAACTAGGTAAGCAGCGTAAGCTGTCCTCGCTTCGCAGTTTTTTCAAGTTTCTGTTCAAGCGCGGACGCGTTCCTTCCGATGTGAGCGCGTTGGTGGACATGCCAAAGCGGCATGAGAAGCCGATTCTTCGGCTGGAAATCGACGAGGTGGCCAGAATTCTGGACCTGGCGGAGACGGGCGCCGCCCTTTCCGACCGACAGAAAAAGTTCCATGATCATACCGGACTGCGCGACCTGGCCATCCTGACGTTGTTTTTGGGCACCGGCATTCGGGTCAGCGAATGCGTCGGGCTGGACATGGAGGATATTGACTTTGAAATCAATGGATTCTTGGTCACCCGGAAGGGCGGCAGTCAAGCCATCCTGTATTTCCCGGACGAAGTGTCGGAGGTCCTGAAGCGCTATCTGGATGCGCGCATGAAGCAGAACCCGCTGCCCGGGCATGAGAATGCGTTGTTTCTGTCGCTGCAGGACCGGCGCATCACGACACGGGCCGTCCAGAATATGGTCAAGAAGTATGCGCTGCAGGCAGCACCATTGAAAAAGCGCATGAGTCCCCATAAGCTTCGTTCGACCTTTGGCACCAATCTGTACCGGGAAACCGGCGATATTTATCTGGTGGCGGATGTGTTGGGCCACTCGGATGTCAATACCACCCGGCGGCATTACGCAGCCATGAGCGACGAACGCCGCCGATTGGCGGCGAAGTCGGTTACACTGCGGGATGAAAAAAAGCAGCATGAGAATACCGAGGACGATGATAAAAAAACGGGCAAATAGATGTCGCCGTAACTCACGACGCCTGCGCCGCCGAAACTGATTTTCTACGCAATCCAATGCGGGTGACGCGCATCTTGTTTTCGCCGTCTTTGAGGGCTGGTTGAAACTAACTTATGAAAAGCCTGCGCCGGTTCAGATGCCGGTGCAGGCCCTTCCCTTATTTTCATCTACGCCCGCTTTTCACGGTTTTGCTTGATAGCCCCGGTGGCCAGTTTGTCGCAGAGGTTGTTTTCCTCGTTGTCCGCGTGGCCCTTGACCAGATTCCAGTGAACCCTGTGTTTCCCCGTCAGCTCGATCAATCGCTTCCAGAGGTCCTGGTTCTCCACCGGATTTCTGTCGGCTTTCAGCCAGCCGCGCC
>CALGYL010000176.1 GCA_937934775.1 uncultured Clostridia bacterium | reverse complement strand
CGAGATGCCTAAGTGACTGGAGTTCAGACGTGTGCTCTTCCGATCTGAAGGGAATCCCATCACGCGCAGAGATTCTCTCCCGCTCAACCATCTTATCCCGTCGCCCGACCTCACAGACGAGAATTTCCGCACCAAGAGAGATTCGCGAAGCGGAGTTTGACGCCGTGACAGTATTGCCAGCCCAGGCCATCGGATCCCGTGACTCTTCGAGCGGGCCAAGCGTGATTTGTAATCCTTCCACTGGTGCGGCATCAAAAATGAACTCCATGGGGGGGTGCTGTCCAAGACCGGCGACCAGGAAAACTCTACGACGTGCTTGGGGGACTCCGAAGTAACGAGCATCCAACACCCTGAAACATCCCACATACCCGCTGTCGGTAAGGGACCGGATGACCGTTTCAAGGTCCTGGCAATTGTTACTAAAGAGCAGCCCAGTGACGTTTTCAAGAACAACCCAGCGGGGCCGAATTTCGTTGATGATGCGTAGGGCTTCAAAGAACAATCCGCTGCGTTCTCCACGCAGTCCGAGTTTTCCCCCTTTTTTTCTTGATCCCATTTGGCTGATGTCCTGGCATGGGAATCCGGCAGTGATGCAGTCGACATATCCAAGCTTATCTCCTGTTACTTCTTTTACATTTTCGTACCGCCTGGCCTTGGGAAAATTATCGGCCAGTACAGAACGTGCTATTGAATTAATTTCTACCTGCCATTCGGTCCGCCATCCGGCGCGTTCAAAGCCGAGGTCGAACCCGCCGATTCCGGCGAATAAACTACCGATCGTAGGCTGTTGTGCTCTTTTCTTTTTCAAGGGACTTATCCACCATACAAGGTTTCGCGCACCATCCGGAGTGTTTCTGGGTCAAGCCCTCTATCTCCGGAACGTGCGGCAACTTCTAATTCTTTTAGTTTTGCTTCGTCTCGTTTTCTCACATCCTCCGCATGTTTCTTTTGTGCGATGCTTGCGCGCGCAAGCTCCGCTATACTTCTGCTGGCTGAGGAAAGAAGGGGAATCCGCTCCTCCGGAGTCGTGTTTTCCGACTCCTCAACCTTGAGGAGCATTTCAAACAGTTCAGACTGTACAAGACTGATAACTGCGGCCGAACGGTGATCCGCATCGTCAGGCGCGGCCTCGGCAATGGCGCGTGCGGCCTCCGTGCTTGCCCGTATTGCGGCCAGGCGCCGCTCCAGTCGCTGCCCGTAACGGTGAACGGAGGCGCGACTGATGCCGTATCCCCGATCCTTGAGTGCATCCGCCAGAAGTTCGTATCCGGAAAAATTGCCTTCGGCCAAAGCGCCGTCCAGCCAGCGCCGAACTTCGGATGGAAGCTGTTGTATCTTGCTTCTTCCCGGCATGGTCACCAGTATTTCTTTGGTCGTGCGATTCCCGCCGGACATTCGGTGTTATATTCGTAAACATCCACACCAGTCTGTGTGACGGCGGCGGATACCCGGCCGTCGGGGTGTTCTGTAATCTCGGCAAGGTGCGCAGACTCAAGGTATTTAAGTTGTGCGCGCACCGTGGCCGCGTCCGCCCGAAGCGGCACGGCATGAAGCGTGGACAGAAGAAGCGCTTCGGCAACCGGAAATCCACCGCCGTGATACAGCGCCATTAGTAACACCCATCGGCTTGTCTCCCGTTCATTTTGCTCGAATTCTTTCATTTGCGCACCACTTCCATAAGCCGTTCGATACGTTCCGCCAAGGCATCCATCTTTGCATGCATTACCGTCTCCGAGCGGATGTGATCCTCCCGGAGCACAAACTGTTGTTGGGCAGTCGCCAGGGCATCCAGTCGCGCCAAAACGACGGCGTTTTCTCGGAATGAGTCCTCCCTTCGCACATAGGCCACGGGCAATTCCACACGTAATTGCGTAAGGTCGCTGGCCACCCGTTTGAGTTCTGCGCAATTGCTCGGACTGCAGGCCGCTTGCGCAAGTTGTTCCATCCGGGCGTCAAGGTCCCGAATTACCCTGGATAGCAGCATGCGCACAATCCCCAAAAAGAAACCCGTCCAGGCAATCACCAGTCCGGCGATAAAGGTAATGTGAATCCATTGCAGCGTGACCATTATTCCTCCCGAAGCTGTTTAATTTCTTCGGCCATCCAGCGTTCGGCGCGGTAGCGCTCCTGGAGCCAGGCAGGCGTCACTTCATAGTTTCCCGTCGGCAAGAGGCGGATTGTCTTGTCCGCCGGTATCGCCCGGACGGTTTCCGTTACAGTCGCCGGTGTTTCCTGCGTTCGGGGGGATGTCGTCAAGCAACCGGTCAAACATAAGAGTAACGCTGTCAGCATCGCCGCCGGCCAATGCCTTGTCCATTGCGCGGGTGTCCTCTTCATAGGTGGGCTTTTCCTCCTTTTCCGGGTGCTGTTGCTGTGTAATAAAGCGGCGTACCAGGTATTCCGCCAGTTGTTTTAATAGGGCCAGTAGAAGGGCTTTCATTGTCCGATATCCTTTTCGCCGGTCGTTTCGGCGCCGCTCCAGGAAAGCGGTTCCTGGGTAAGCTGGCGCAACACTACATTGACAAACGCAAGGATGGCCAACTGCGTGTCGGCGTCAAGATTCCACCCGAAAATCCACTGAACAAACAGGCCGATAATGGCGAGGGCGTTAACCCATAACGTTTTTGATAACCAGGGCTTTTTGCCTTTCATATGACTGCTCCTTGTTTGAGTGTGGGCGCCAGCAGTCGCCAGTAACGCCGGTAATTTTCCAGCGTTCCTTCAACCGTGGCCGCGCCGTATTTTGTGTTGTACCACCATTTGTAGTACCCGGCCTGTTCTTCCAGGGATTCAGGGATGGGTACGGAAATGCGCATGTAATGCAGCCGTGCGAACAAGAGGCCGATCTTGTCGTTGTCATCCAGGCGGAGCGCCCACAAGAGCGCGTCCAGGGTGAACAGGTCGGGCCAGTTGGCGGGTGCGTGCGGGTCGTTGAAAAGCCACTGTGTGGCGCGGGAGAGCACGTCCGAACGGCGCCGGAGATAATCAAGGGAATCGGTGATGGATCCGGGCTCCACCTGCCACTTGCCGAAACCGCCAACGCGTCCTTCAAACGTCGGGGACCGCTGGCGCTCCCAAGTGAATCCCGTTTCTTGCGCGCCGGTCATGAAGAGTAAACGCGCCGTACGTTCGGCATAGGCGGCCGTAGGCGGCCTGGTTCCGTAAACCGTCACCGCGCACTGACAGCACAGGATCCAGATGCGTTTGAGGTGATCCACTTCATCAGGTTTGGCTAAAAAAGTATCCATGCCCTGACTATAGTATTTTGGGCATGGATAATGCAGAGTGACAGTGTCAATTGCGGGCGTCTAATCAAGCATCAGATATTGCTGGCGGGGGTCTTCTTTGGGCGGCAGTACGTTGGGATCCATGCGGCTGACTATACGATAAACCTGGCGAAGATGCAAGCCACACCGCCGAGCTATCTCATGGTTGTTCAAGCCGGAGATTTTTAATTTTTGGGCAAGCCGTTGCTTTTTTTGTTGCTGCAACACCATGCCCGTGGGAATAACCGGCTGCGATCCTCCGTAAATCCTGCAAAGGGTTTCCGCAACATTCGGACCGCCTTCCAGCGCTATCGCGTGGCTTGGATCGAAGTACTTCGGGATGTAAAGGGGCAGGCCGCCAAAGACGGATAAAAACTTCTCTATTTCATCCAGGGGAACGCCCTCATCCAAAAGAGTTTCCACAATACCATAATTCATAACTTCTTTCCCTTCCGCTTCTTGTCGTACTCCAACGCACTGACCAGCCGCCAAAGCTGATCCGGCTTGGCCCATTCCATCACTTCCGGCGCCTGGTTTCCGAACATGTGTTTAAGAATGCCTTCCGCATAGGAAATCGGGCGATCGCCCAGGAGGGCATACACCTTGTTGACAAGCTTTTTCTTGTCTTCCGGGACCGTGGGGCGTTTGCTGCGCGCCGGGATCTCACGATTGCCCGTGATGCGCTCCAGAACGCGCCGCAGTTCGTGTTCGGTCATGTCGGAACAGCTCGCCTTGCCCGTGGAGTCCTGTTGCAGGGCGCGGCGGGTTTCATCGTCAATACCATTTTTGGCGGCGACCGCATGTATCGCGCCAATGAGCCGGGATCGCATGGTGCGGCCTGGCTTGTTTACGCTTCCAGACATTGAACCCATGCCGTATGCACCTCTGTTTTTCTATGGATTTGTCCGTCCGGGTCCGTCCATTCACGGGTTCCGATACGGCCCTCAATCATGACAGCCTGACCCGTCCGGAGCCCGCCGCAAAATTCGGCGGCCGGACCCAGCACAACCACGTCCGTCCTGACGGGATGATCCGGATCTTCCGTGTCGAGCGTAAACCGGCAAATACGGTTCTCATATTGACTTTCAAGAAGATCGGGACTATTAACCAATCGTCCGGAAATAAGAACCCGGTTAAGCGTTGGAAGGCGTAGTACGCTCATTGGGTTGGCTCCTTTTTTGTTTGCGGTTTCCCGTTCATTACCAGGTTGTCCGGGAGGTCGTACAGACCGAGACGGCCCTTTACCGCGAACGGATTGGCAAAGGGGCGCGGGTTCTTGATCACCCAGTTCCATTGGCTTAAATCCGCCCATGGGCTTGCATATACAAGCTGGCAAGAAACAACAGTAACCACACCCAGCGCCATGCCAGGCGTAAGCAGTGCTTTAAGGTCAATCCAACGGCCCGGCAGCTTTGCGCGGATTTCTTCGGGCATTACATAATCTTTCCAGTATTCGTATGTGATTTGATTCCAGCCGGGCTCCAGCCGCGCCGAGGAACAGATAACCAGCGGGCCTCGATGATGTGTGTGCCAGGAACGGTTTTCCACGTCTTTGCCAAGATTAAAAATGCAGTAGGCCCAAGGCTCCAGCACGGAAATGGCTTTCATGGTGCGATCTCCCCGAACGTATTAACCTGACGTTCTTCCGTGTGTAATCCTGTGTCATCCGATGGGCGCCACACCCCGGAACCCTCTTCAAATTCCAACAGCATCATGTTGGCCACGTCAACAAGCCGCTCCTTGTTGCGGTCCTTCATATAAAGTTCCAATTCCGCAAAGGCGCGGCCGACGCGATCCCAATTCGGCTTGTCTCGATCGTGCATCCTGCCGTATCTGAAACACCCCATAATCAGACGATTGCGCATAAGCATTTCGAACGGGGCGCTCCATTCGCTTTTTCGTAAAATCTCCAAGGGAGGGAGTTTTTTCTTACATACGCCCAACAATAATCTTGCGCGTATGTGCTCTGAAACAGTTTTCATTTATTTACCTCTCCCTGAATCTTTGACAGATCCTCCAAGGCTTTATCCAAAACCCCAAGCGGGGAATCGCCAAACCAGTATTTGTAGTAAGGCGTTCCTATAATTCGCATATATACAAACCATTCATCACCACTGCCGGTCAGTGAAAATTCATGCAAATCGTCGCATGACCGATTAAGTGATTCCAGCCGCTTAATAATTCCGGAATCCATATTTTTTTCGATTCGATCAACTATCTGCGGCATCAATTTCTTGCGTTTGAAATAGGCAAGCGATCCAATGATGCCGACGCCATAGACGACCAATCCAAAACAGATAACGCAGTTAATGGTTTCCATCGCCGGCCTCCTTCATAAGCTGGTAATAGAACCGGTCGGCGCGGCGGCGGCAGTCGATTGAGTAGCCGTTCTGGCGCAGTTCGGCAACAATGGAATTCACCGCGCAGACCTGGGCTTGCTGGACGATTTCGTAGGTGGTGTGGGCCTGCCCATCGGATAGCACTTCCAGTACTCGCTGTAATCGCGGGCTTTTTTCCAATCGTGCGGCGTGCATGGTTGCCGTACTATTCATAAGACGTTCCATACCGGAATCCCGAAAATTTTTTCGGCGTGCCGGATACATTCATCAATGTTTTGATACCCTGTAACGTCTTCCCAGAAAAATTTGGTCGTCGCGTTAGACAAGCAAAGCTGGTATATCTCATACCCGCGCGATGTCATTTTTCTGGAAACTCGTATTGTCCGCCCATCTTTAAATTGATGGAGCTTTACCGTTCCGACCGATTCAAGCATTTCTCGAACACGATCGTATAAGACGGTATCCTCGATAATCGTATTCGGCATGGTTAGTCTCCAAGACCGTAGAACTGCTTTACGGTTTTATTCTTT
>CALGYL010000175.1 GCA_937934775.1 uncultured Clostridia bacterium | reverse complement strand
GCCTTATGAGCAGGCCGTTGAACCTCTCGCTGATCTGAATCAGTTCCTGATAGTGATATCCGGTGCCGATGGGCTCCATGCGGGTCTCGTCAATCTTTGAGACTTCCTCCACCAGCGCCTTGACCGGCCGGTCGATGGAGCCGGAAATCAGCCGCGCGATCAGCGCGTTGACCACGAGGAGACCCAACAAAAACGGCAGCAAGGATAGGTAAATCGGCCGGGAATGTTCATGGATCTCCGAGACCGGAATGTAGCTGACCAGCTTCCAATTGCTGATTTCAGACGTGGAGAAGCTGATCAAGTATTCACGGCCCTCGATGGAGGTGGTCAGACTGCCTTCGTCCTTACCATTCAGCGCCTTGACCGCGTCCGGAGACAGCGCCAGCGTGCCGCCTACGCCGGTGTTGCCGTTCTGGCTGACGATCACGCCGTCCTGGTCGATCAGCGCGATGCGGCCGCTGTCCTCATAGTTGCTGCCCATGAGCTGATCCCCAAGCGCCGAAAGGTTGAAGTTGCAGATCACCGCGCCGGTCGGCTGGCGGCGGATGTTGGTCACGGTCATCGAGATGGAGAAGGTCTTCTGGCTCGCAGCGGTTGGATCGATGCGAGGGTTGTAATAGTCCTGCGCGTGCAACCCCAGCATGCGCACGAAAACGTTGTTTTTCGGGGTAATTGCCTCCTGGCACCAGCTCTTGCCAAGGAAATCATACCCCTTGACAAGGTTGCTGCGGCCGCTCAAATTGTATACATAGCCGTTCTTGCCGATGATCAGAAGGTCTTGTATGTAGGGCTTGAACAGGGTGATCTCCCGGAGGGCCGCAGAGATGTCGCGCTCATAGGGTAGGGTATAGCTGTAGGATGGACTGGCCGCGTTCAAACACCGCTGCACGGCGGTATCGCTCGTCAGGCGGATCATCCGAGCGCGCACGTCGGTCAGCTGGTTGTCCAGAATAATCGTGGCCTGGTCCATGATCTTCTCCACGTAGCTGGCCACCTCCCCCTCCAGAATGCTGGAGGAGCTGACCCCGGCCAGTCCCGCAAAGGCCAGGAGCAGCAGGCTGTCGCAGACGATGAACAGAAGAACCGACAGCGTAATCAGCTTCCAAGGCTTTCGCTTTACCGCGCGCACATTATTTCACCCCAGAATAAGTATAGCACAAAGTCCGTCGAGAATAATTCTATGGCGAAAAGATGGCAATATATTATATAATATCCTCAACAGAATACATGGAACGTCCAATTAGATTATGCGAAAATGAACTTACGGGCAAGCCCCATCACATTAAACGGGAGGTATATCGATGAAGAAGCTTCTGGTTCTGACCCTCGCACTGTGCTTGATTCTGTCCTCTTCGGTCGTATCGGCATCGGCCGAGGCGCAATTGACGGGCACTCTGTCCATCCTCTCCTGGTACAATGAGACGCTCTCCGAACCGGTCATGAATGCCTTCAAGGCCAAGTACCCGGGCGTCACCGTGGACTACACCTACGCGCCGCCGGTGGCGGACTATGTGGAGAAGCTGTCCACGCTGCTCTACTCCGGCGCGGCCCCGGACGTGTTCTATATGTGCCTTGAAAACCGCGAGGACCTGATCAAGGGCAACTACGTGACGGACCTCTCCGGCGAGAGCTACATGACGGACGGCACCATCCCGGATTCCGTCAAGACCACCTATGGCAAGGACGGCAAGGCGTATTCGCTGGCCGTGGACTGCTGGGTGGGCGGCGTGTTCTACAACAAGGATATCTTCGACAAGGTGGGCATCAAGGGCGAGCCCCAGACCTGGCAGGAGTTCCTGGACGACTGCCAGAAGCTGAAGGACGCGGGCTACGTGCCGCTGCTTGACAATTGCCAGGACGCGGCGGTCAACTTCGCGGCCCCGCTGTTCGGCGCGGAAACCTATTCCAAGGACCCGAACTTCACCAATGAAGTGTACGCGGGCAAGAAGACCTTTGCCGAAGGCTGGACCGGCCCCATGGACATGTACAAGCAGCTGATCGACAAGGGATACCTGACCAGCGACATGGTGGGCATCACCAGCGACGACATGGTTTCCCAGTTCGCCACCGGCCAGGCGGCGATGATCCTCTCCGGCAGCTGGAACTGCGGCACCATCGACAAGATCAACCCCGACCTCAAGTACGAGTGCATGGGCATCCCCGGCAAGGACGCGGGCAATATCTACTACTGCGGCGCGATCAACGTCGGCCTCTGCATCAACTCCGCCGCCAAGAATATGGACGTCGCCAAGGCGTTCCTTGCCTTCGCCGCCTCGCCGGAGGGCCTGAAGGCGCAGCATGACGGCTACAACGGCTTCATCATCGCCAAGGGCTACGAGCCGGAGGTCCGCAAGGAGCTCTCCGACGGCGTGCAAGCGGTCAAGGACGGCAAGTTCTACATCCCGATGGGCGAATGGCTCTCCTACACCGAATCGCTCCGGCTGACCTACATCGCCGCGTTGCAGGACATCCTGATCGGCAAGGTCACTCCGGCGGATGCCGCGGCCCGCATGGACGCCAAGCTGGCGGAGGTTTCCAAGGGCTAACCGCTTCGTGCGAAACGGCGGGGCTGCCGCGGCAATACACGCCACACAGCGCAGAAGCGACGACGCTCGCTGCGCAGGCGTGGGGCGTACCGCGGCAGCCCTTTAAATTGGGAGGGGTTTCATGAACAGGCGAAAGTTTCTGGGGCATGTGCAGTATGAGATGTTCATCATCCCAGCGCTGGTCTCCTTTACGCTGTTCACCGTCTATCCGCTGATCAAGACGCTGATCTACAGCTTTACCGACTTCAACGGCGTCACCCGGGATTACGCCTTTGTGGGCCTTTCCAATTACCTGAAGGTGTTTCAGGACGACGTGATGAAGCAGGCGCTGTTCAATACGCTGTTCTACACCTTCTTCACGACGCTTTTGATCATCGCAATCTCAATCCCGCTGGCGGTGCTGCTGGACCAGCCCAAGAAGGTCAAAACCTTCGAGCGGGCGGTGTTCTTCTTCCCGTCGGTGGTCAGCGCGCTTTTGATCGGCTACATCTGGGGCTACATCCTTTCCCCTCTGCCCGCGGGCGCGCTCAACAAACTTTTGAACACGTTGTTCGGCCTCAAGCCCACAGGCTGGACCAGCGACCCTTGGATGGCGAAAATGTGCATTGTCGGCGTGGCGGTGTGGACCAGCACCGGCTGGCATACGGTGGTGAACCTGGCTTATCTGCAGTCCATCTCGCCTGAGTATTACGAGGCGGCCTCCATCGACGGCGCGACGCGATTTCAGCAGTTCCGCTATGTGACGATTCCGCTGCTGGCTCCAGCGCTGACGATCAACACGCTGCTGCTGCTCACCAACGGCCTCAAGGTATACGAGCTGCCCTACGCGCTCACCAAAGGCGGACCCGGTTACGCCAACTACACCGTGACCCAGATCATCATCCAGCGCGGCATATCCGAAAAGCAGTACGGCGTGTCCACCGCACTGGCGGCCATCTTCATCCTCCTGGTCATGGTGATCGCGGTGGTACAGTTCACCACCATGCGCAAGCGGGAGGAAAACATCACATGAAGCGCTTCAAAAACCCATTCTCGCTGTCGGATCTTCTCCTGTTGCCTCTTTGTGCGGTGATGATCTACCCGTTCTATTTTCTTCTGATCTCCACCTTCAAGACGCTGAGGGAGGTCTCCTACAACCCCACCGCGTTTCCCCAGAGTTTTAACCTGAACAACTACCTGGAGGTCTTTCAGAAGACCCCGGTGGTGAACGCGTTTTTCAATACGCTGCTGCTTGCGGTTCTGGGCGTGGTGGTGATCGTGGTGGTTGGCGAAATGGCGGCCTACCCGATCGTGTTCAACGAAAACACGCTGAACAACGGCCTGATGGTCTACCTGATGATCGGCTTTCTGGTGCCTTTTCAG
>CALGYL010000174.1 GCA_937934775.1 uncultured Clostridia bacterium | reverse complement strand
TTCAAGAAAACCTGTACCTTATAATATCTGTCCGATTTAGGGTTGACAATCCAATGCCGGCGGACAAACACCGGCATAGCCTAGAAGTGACATGCGCCAGTGTACACGCTCTGCTCAAATATGAAAACTATCACATCTTCCTCCTGTTTACACTAACTCCTCGCCTCTACCTCGTTATGACATTCCGTCGGCCCGCATTATAATGCACTTTCCGCACGAAATTATTTATAATGCATATTCCGCATTATGTACGCCTCCTTAATACTTATACTTCTAAAATAGGAGGTGATCGCGGATGTCAAAGCCACGGAAATCTCCTTTGGGTACACGTAACATCGTCGGTGCAAAAGTGGCGCGGTTGCGCAAGGAGAAGAACATTAAGCAGAAGGACCTGGTTGCAGTATTGCAGAACATGGGTATGGATATCTGCGACACCAGTATGTCGCGGCTCGAAGGCCAAGAGCGACTGGTGCAGGACTTCGAGGTGCGAATTCTGGCCCAAGCACTGGGCGTGTCCGTAAAATGGCTGCTGGAGCGGGAAGAGGAATGACTCTCCCGCTCTCTATGATTAAGCGCGGCCCACGCAGCTAATGATGGAGCGTGAGCAATTAGGAACGTCAGAGAGCGAACGTTTTGATCGTGCATCATTGGACGTAATAGCTCTAGGGATGATTCCACCCTGAAAATCTCCACGGTGCCAATGCATAGGGTATCCGGTTGACGCCTACATCCCAGCCATCTCTTGGTGCTCATCTAGCGCAAACATAGAGGCCCCACCTACTTCTTAGTAATGTCTTCGCCTTTGGTCGGTTGGCTGTATTCTTTCTGAATTTTTGTCAGTACCCCGGTAATGAACGCTGGTAGCTTGACTCCCATCTCGCCGACATTTTCAATGATTGAGTAGAGTAGGAAAGCGCCGCCTTACCTCCTTGCGGAAGCAGGATTGCGCAGACCCCTCCCCAAACCGGACTTACACCTCTCGATGTATCCGGCTCTCCATTGATACTCAAACCGTCAAACTCTGCCGCTGTGGATTTTGTAGTGGCATGAACGGCAGACGACCATCGTCTTGCGGTGCCTGCCGATCATGATCTGTTCCCACAGCGCTTTCCCCTGTAAATCCTTCAGCTTCCTCGCGTGGTGGATTTCGTAATGCGGGCTGTCTGTGCTACCGCAAAGCTCGCAAACCTTGGCGTTTAGCCTACTCTCGAATGTGTTACGGGAGTAAGCATAAAGCATACCTGGGTTTGGAATCCGATCCTCCGCCGATTTGGCCTTCTTGCTGTCCTGATACCGAGCGAAGTACATATACTTCGTACCGGTCTTGCACTCGTAGGAGATGCACCAGCCGCCCTTGCCGTCTTTGAAGTGTCTCCGGATTTTTGCAATCCTGGACTTATGCTTCGCAGCCAGCGTTTTCAGGCAACTGTACTCCATCAGGTAGGCAAAGTAGTTCAGGCGGTGAAAGTTGCTCGCCATGCAGTAGTAGTTGCAGATTCCGCGCAGTTCCGCGTTGTAGACCGTGAGGATTTCCAGGTCTGTACACCGAATCAGGGCTCTGCGCTCGATTGGCCAGAGCTTCCCGTTTTTCTGTTGTACCGCTTGCTTGTCGAACAAGAATCGTTCGATTTTATCCGTAAGCGGTATGCTGAGTTCCACCATGTTGCTGAGCTTCCGCTTCGTGAAACCACGACCCCCTTGCTGGATCTGGTTATTCCTGCGGACGCGGATATCATAGCCAAGGAACCTTGCGTACTCGGAACTGTGCGTGATCAAGGTCTTCTCATCGCTCATTTCCAGCTTCATATCCGCCAGAAACGCCTTGATTTGCGCCTTGATCCACTCGCACTCGCTCCGGTCCCCATTGACGCCGATCAGAAAATCGTCGGCATAGCGTACATACACGAGGCGCTTGTCCGTCTGCGATTTCGACGGAAGGCGTAGCTTCTGAGCGCGCAGTTCCTTTTTCTGGGCGACGAGCGACCGGATTGTTTCCGGATCGGTCGCTTGCTTCAGATGATAGCTGAGCAGCATCATCTTGTTGTTCACGTCGGTGTATTCCGGCGTGAACTGCTGTGCCCTGGGTTTGTCGAAGGTGTCTTTGAGCGTCTGTACGTACTGATCCAGTTCGTGAAGGTAGATATTGGCGAGCAGCGGTGAAATGATCCCGCCTTGCGGCGTACCACTCAAAGTCCTGTGGTACCGCCAGTTCTCCAGGTATCCAGCCTTCAGAAACTTGTGCAGCAACTGCATGATGCGGGCATCTTTGACTTTTCTGCCGACCAAGCCGATGAGGACCTGGTGGTCGATATTGTCAAAGAAGCCCTTGATGTCCCCTTCGATGAACCAGCGCACGCCGGTGAAATGATTCCTGACGCGCTTCAGCGCGGTGTGACAACTGCGCTCCGGTCGGAATCCATGGGAGGTGTCGCAAAACACTGGCTCATACACCGCTTCTAGCACCATTCGAAGCGCTTCTTGAACCAGCTTATCCGTGAACGTCGGAATCCCCAAAGGCCGGGTTTTTCCGTTCCGCTTCGGAATGTAGGTTCTGCGCGCCGGACTGGGCGTGTATGTTCCATCCGCGAGCGACCGGATGATTCGCTCGATCTTCTGCCCACTGAATCCGTCGGCGGTGTCGTTGTCGACTCCCTTGGTTGCCGCGCCTTGGTTCGCGTACAGGTTTTTGTATGCAAGGTAATATAGGTCGGGTCGCAACAGGTAGCGGAACAATCGCGTGAAAACTTCGTCCTGATTCTTGCTTGAGTTTTGACGAATTCTCTCCAAGATCGCCGTTGTTGGGTTCATGGTTGCATCCATGCGAGGCTTTCCTCCCTAACTCAACTTCTGATCTCGGCACGTATCAACTGCGCCCCTTCGCCATGTGACGGACGTTATCCGCCTCAGACTACTACGGGCGCTCCGTTGCCATATCGGATATTCAGCGTCATCCCCCTCAAGTTTTACCCTTTGGGGTTTCTCACCTTTCGGCATTTCGCATAGCTCCTTCGAGCGTTCCGACGTAGGCAATCCCCGGTTAACACTGGTGTTAGGCAGCAGACTGTCGGAGTCGTTTACGTTTCTTTGACACTGGTTCTCCAGCGCGCCATGCGGCGTGATCGATAACCCGCGCATCGGACTTTCTGATGCGCGCTCGCCCCATCGAGGGTTCCAGACACATTTCCCTCGCCCCAACGAAACGGGGACTCGAAACTCACGTTCAACAAACCCTGTTTATTCCTCATGTCTGCTTCTCATCGCGGGTCAGTCTTGCCCGAGTGTCTTTGGGCAACTCCCCGCTTTCCTGCCGTGCTATGTTCCCGTATCAGCTTTCGCCTTTCGGTTAGGCAGGTTGAGTACCGCGTTATCGTGCGGTGTAGCGCCTTAAGCTACTTTCACCAGCGCCATCTTCGGGCGCACAAGACCTTCGTTAGCAACGAAAAAGAAGGCCGTAGCTGTGCGGAACATTCCCGCTGCATTGCCGGTGATCCTGTCGAGTTGCGCCGCCAGAATGACGATCAGAAAGATCGCACCCTTCTTCATCAGCCCCTCGAAGCCCACGGAAGACTTCAACGTCTTGGTCTTGAACGCCGCGGCGACTCCGGTGATGTAATCCATGATGATGAAGATGAGCAGGATCTCCAGGCTCTTGTCCCAGCCGCCCAGCAGTGTCGAAGCCACGCCCGCGCCAATCGCGCTTAGCGTGGAAAAGAAAGTGTCCTTCATGCGTTGACCTCCATGTGAATTACTCGTTGACCCAGATAACCTCGCTGCCAACCAACACCGGAAACCGGCCGACCGAGTCCACCGCGTTCGATGTCATGCCCTGGCCACTTCCTTAATCGGTGACGGAGGTGACAGACTTCTCCGGCGCCGCGAGGAACCACTCCAGCGGGAACCGCCCGCATTCGGGAATCTTGCTCTGGTCGACGTTCCCGGCGATGCCCGGAACCTTGCTTCCAAAGCTGTACTGCCAGAGATCGAGTGGCCTGTGCGTCGGCTGAATGCCGTTTCCGCGTGGGATCATCACGAAGTCAGCGAGCGACGTATCGACCTTATACGAAGCAAACCGGTGGTTGGCGATGTATACGCCGATCTTCCCGCCGGACAGCGCCCGGATGCGCACGAGGAACGCGTTGATCGATTCGCCGTTCAGGCACGCCTCCTCGGCGTCAAGCAGCCAGAACAGCGGATTGTACTTCGACACGACGCGGTAGAAGCTGGCCGCTTCGTTCTGCGCGCGCTGCACGGCGGTCTGGCCTTCCGCGGCCTTCGCGTAGCTGTACCAGTAGACCGCATACGGCACGCCGTACTTGATCGCGCCCTGGACGTTCTCCACGAACCGCGGATCGACCGTCTCCTGACCGTAACCGGCCCGGATGATTACCAGCTTCACCTGCCCGGCCTTGTTCGCCTCGCCGACCTTCGCCCAGTTGATCTTGCCCTGCCACTTCGAGATGTCGTAGATGCCGTTCGTGACCGTGACGGGCGGCAGCGGCGCTGGCGTTTCGACCTCCGGCTCCTCGACCGGCGTGGCCAAGTCGGCCGGTGGCCAGAAGATGAAATACCGCTTCACCTGCTTTTTGAAGTCCGTCAGCGCCTGCCGCTTGCGCGTTGCGCTGGCCGGGTCGCAGGCGTACATGTACTGCTGGTCGCACTTCCACAGGCAGATGAAGTGGCCGCGCTTCGTCCAGTAGCCGCGGCCCATCGACGCGACGATCAGCGCGCCCTGCGCCAGCGCTGCGATGGCCTCCGCATGCGTCGCCGTCGAGCGGAACCGCGGGAAGTCGTACCGAGATGTCATGAACGCGTAGAAGCTCCATGCCGTACCGCTGTCCCGCGTGCGGTACCCGTTCTTGACCGCCAGCTTGCACAGGTCGACTGGCGTGACACCGGTATCGAACCAGGCGTTCACGACGTCCGTCATGGCCGTAGGCCCGCACCCGGACGCCTTGATCGTCTGCGACTTGTCGCCGTAGGCGGTATAGAGGATGTTCGCCCAGCGCCGGTCGTACTGCTTGTTGTCCGGCGGACGCACGCCCAGGACCGGCTCGGCGTTCAGCAGCGAAGCCCAGGTCGCCGGACCGACAACCCCGTCAGCAGCCAGCGCATGCTTCTGCTGGTAGGCGATCACCGCGGCCTTCGTGTTCTTCCCGAACTTGCCGTCTGCCGTGATGCCCAGCAGGCGCTGCAGCGTCTTGACCGAGTCGCCGATGCTGCCCTTTCGGAGCGTGTTCATCATTCGTCATCACCGCCTTCATCCTCGGCCTCGACGGGCGCATACATGAGCACGCCCGTCTTGGCATTCACCAACCGGCCGCGCCCGTCGCGGACCAGCTCGACGTCCCGGTCATCGGCCGCGCCCCGGCCGTCCTGGTTCTCCGTCGCTACGCCGCGAAACTGTTCAAACAAGGGACCTCACCTCCAGTCTTTAGTTCAGGAGCACCACAACACTGCCCTCGCCGCCCCGCGCCTTCGTGCAGGCTGTTCGCAGGATTGCGCCATGCGCGGCGATGCGCCGCCGGTAGCTTGCTGACGGCCGTGCGCTGTTGCACACCACCACCGTCTGCGGCGCGATCAGCGAAAGCATCGACGCCGGCAGCGCCCCGTTGTGATGCGGGTTTTTCAGCACCGTCGAGCGCAGCACGCCGGGCTTGAGCTTTTCGATGCCGGCCAGAATGGACGCGGACGTATCGCCGGTCAACAACAGCGAATCGCCGCCCGGCGCGATCGCGTGTACGATCAAGCTGTTGTCGTTCTCAGCGAGCGCCCCGGCCAGGCAGCGCCGGACCAACACAGGCCCCCACACCTCAAAACGAAGCGCACCCAGCGTGATGCCGGGCGCGCCTGGGCGCAGGATCTGATAGGGGACCGCCTCCGCGGCGCGCCGCTCGGCGCCCGCAGCTGCGTACTTAATGATCGCCGGAGCCGCCCGCGCGTGCGGCACGTACACAATGCCAGGCGAGAACGCCCGGATGATCGTGCCGGCGCCACCCACGTGGTTCTTGTGCGCGTGCGACGCCATATACCAGTCGAGCCGCTCGACGCCCAACGCGCGCAGGCGCTTGACGCAGTGCAGCCCGTTCGACCGGTACCCGGCGTCGATGAACGCAAACCGGCCCTCGGATTCAAGAAGGACCGCGTCCACGCGGCCCTCGGAAAAGAAGATCGCCCTATGCACCCGGCGCCGCCTCGCTTTCCGGCACCCCTTCAAGCTCCGCCAGCCGCCTCGCCAGCGCCTCGATCTGGCGCTGCTGTGACTGCACCGTTGCAATCAGCGGCGCGATCAGTTCCTCATACCGCAGCGACAGGCTGTCCGGGTTTTCGCCGCCATACAGATCGGCGTCGCCCAGGCCGCATCCGTCGAGCGCCTCTTTAACCTCCTGAGTGTACAGCCCCATGCGCAACCGGCGGTCCGGGTCGTCTTTGCGGCGATACAGCCGCGGGCGCAGCCGCAGCACAAAGTCCTCCGGCACATCGCCGACGGCATCCTTCTGCCGAGCGTCCGAGGACACGTCCACCGACATCGTGCAGTACAGGCGGCGATAACGAACCGCCGCCTGTTCTGTATTGCCGCCATGCCCAAGATTGTACGCGTTCGTCATGACAGGCCATAGATGGCCGCGAGTCCATACAACGCCGCGGGCAACCGTGTCGCCAATGTTCGGATCGATGGTAACGCCCGTCAGCACATCGCCTGTGGTTTTGCTGGCGAGCATCTCCAGGACGTTTCCGTTCAGGCGGATGTAACAGCCTTCACCGACAAAGTCGTCTTGCGGGAAAATGCGGATCGGCAGGCCGTTTCCGGAAAGGCGTACTTCCTGCGGACTTCCGGTCGTGGCGTTGAATGCGGTCATCAAGTACCCGCACGGAACAGCGCCCTTCCATAAAGTCAATCCGAACTGGTCAATGCTGCTGTCCGATACGTCCTTTGTGGCGATGCGAGCTGCGAAGTCGCTGACCACACGCGGATCAACCAGCGCAGACGCGCCAAGGAACACCTGCCCGTTGATCGCATACAGGCCACCGATAACCTCGCCTGTGTCGGAGTTCACTACCCGGAAGCCTGTGTCCGTGATCGAAGTGCGCGTATTCACAACGGAAGCGCCCGCAGGGATTGCCTGCGGAATATCGATCACGGTCGGCTTCCCGACCGACGCCCATTCGGAGCCGGTCCAGCGACGCAGGTCGTGCGGCGTAACGCTGGTGTTCAGCCAGAGCATGTCCACCACAGGGTTCGCAGGAGCCGTCCCCTGCTGGATGGGATCAGCCAAATCAGTAATGGTCGTTTGTGCCTTTGCAATCGCCACTTAGCTCACCTCACACGTAAACGTGGTTTTCACGGTGACGTCATCGCCATCGACGTAGATCACCTTGCCGGTGGCGAACGCCGCGCCGCCATCGAGCGCGTTCCCGTCCTTGTCGCGCCGATACCAGGTATAGGTTCGGGTGTGCTTGTACGTCGCGTTGGCGGTCACATCCTCCCACGCAGACCCGGAATAGCGCATCAAAGCCACCTGGGGCGTGGTCGACGTGATCTTGTAGTAGAAATCACCGGTAGAGGGTGATGAAGGCGCGGTGGCGGAGAACGTCACTGACTTGAGCGCGTCGGTCTCCGCTCCGTTCTGCCAGAGCCGGCAGATCAGGTAAGAGGTACCTACCGTGTTTTTGAACACACTGCCGCCGGTACTTTCGATGCCCGCTTGGTAGTTGTCGGACTTGTCGGATAGGGTAATGGTGTCGGTGTAGGTCTTGCCGCCGTAGGTCATGGCGCACTGGTAGGCCTGAATCCCGGCCACATCGGAGCCGCTTACGCTGAGAGTGGATGCTGTCTGCCCGGAGATCGCCGCCCAAGAGCCGACGGTGTACTTCTTCCAGACATAGGTGGCACCTGAGGAAATGGCACTGGCGCCATCATAGGCGGCAGTCGCCAGTGTCAGCGTCCCTGACTGGTTCTGGAACACCGCGCCACTGGGTGCGTACACGGAAAAGACCACTGCGTTGGCACCCGCCGCGCCAGTAGCGCCGGAATTGACCTTGGACCACGAGATGGCGAGCATGGTGTTGACGGGCGATGTGACCGGAACAGACAACGTGCCCTGCTGCGGGCCTGCCCCGCCCAGGGTAGCGTTGGCCGCAATGGTCAAGGTGATGGGGATCTCGCTGTTCACGGCGCTGCCCACAGAGACGGTCATACCGGTTGGTGCGCCCGTAACGGTACCCACTGTGGGCGTGACCTTCGTCGCTCCGGTATAGGCCACCACATTGCAGACAACGCTGGTGGCGGACACCTGGCCGGAGACATTGCCCGCGAAGGTGACGTTCTCGTTGGTCAGCATGGTGACGGAAGCGGACACGCCGTTCGTGCCGCCTGCGCCCACCGCACCATCGGCGACCTTGTACACGCTGGTCGCGTCGCCGATGCCAGCGTCCGATGTGACAGCGCGGATGGTCGCCACGTCGTTCACCCATACTGCATGGGCGGGCTTGACCACCAGCGTCGTGGTGGTGATCACCGTATTGCCATCCCCGGTGGGATAATCCGTCCAGACGCCGGAGCCGTTCTTGTACTGCCACTTGGAGAAGGTGACGTTCTGGATGTTGGCGGTCAGCGTGATGGACGCGGGGTTCGGTGTCGGGGTACCGGAGGCATACTTGAACACCTGCTCACCGGAGATCCAGCAGTTCTTCGCGTTCTGGCCGGTCT
>CALGYL010000173.1 GCA_937934775.1 uncultured Clostridia bacterium | reverse complement strand
AGCCGCTTAACGCCGCCCGGCTCTACTGCTCGTCGCTGATCGAGAAGGCCGGCCGGATCCGGTTTAGCGTTCAGCGCAAAATCGCGCCGCCGGTCACGAAGTTCAATCAGGCGCGGGCAAGGTTCAGGAACCGCAAAGCGTACGCCTACTTCCGTTGCCCGGGTTGCCGTTCGTGGCTCAAGCTGCCGCGCGGCGCGGGGAATGTGACGGTCACCTGCGGACACTGCGGTCAGCAGACCAACAGAAAGGCATAATCCCATTCGCCGCCCACTTCCCACAGGATATTGTTCCGAGAGGGTGTAAACCCGCTTGATTTCGAGCGTTTTTCGTACATTCCGACAAATTTGTCAAATGACAGCCTCCATCACCTCCTGTATAATACTATACCAAGGAAGGTGGAGGAGAACATGGCCCAATCCAACCCTTATGTGATTTTCACCGACGCGACGGCCGATTTGCCTGCAGAGGATTTCCGGCGGTATGAGATCCATGTGCTGCCGATGCTGTACCGGCTCTCGGAACAGGATCTGCTGTATGATGGCAACTGGACGGACGAGCGCATGCATGCGCTTTATAATCGGCTGCGCGGGGGAGAAACGGTTTCCACGTCCCAGATTTCGCCGGGTGCCTATGAGGAAGCTTTCGCGCCCTGGCTGGAAAAAGGCTTGGACGTGCTGTATGTATGCTTTTCGTCTGGTCTCAGCGGATCGTTCCAATCGTCGGGCATCAGCGCGTCGATGCTGATGGAGCGATTCCCCGGCCGCAAGGTTCTGACCTGCGACTCGCTGGGCGCGACGTTTGGCGAGGGACTGGCGGTTCTGCAAGCCGCGGAAAACCGCTCCAAGGGCATGACCATCGAAGAAAACGCCCAGTGGATCCGCGAGCATGTGCTGAAAAACGTTCACTGGTTTACAGTGGATGATCTGATGTATCTAAAGCGCGGCGGACGCATTTCTGCCGCCACCGCCATCATCGGCACGACGCTTAAGATCAAGCCGGTCATGCATGTGGACGACGCGGGCCATCTGATTCCGGTGGACAAGGCGCAGGGGCGGCGTGCGTCGCTTAAGGCCCTCGCCAAGCGCATGAAGGACAGCGGCGTGAACCTTGAAGCGCAAACGGTTTATATCGGCCATGGAGACGATCCGGAGGACGCCGTGCTTTTGGCCGAAGTCATCCGAAAAACCGTGCCTGTCAAGGCGATCCACATCGGCATGATCAATCCGATCATCGGCGTTCACTCCGGACCCGGAACCATCGCGCTGTTTTTTGTGGGAAGCCACCGCTAAGTTTTTACAATCCAATCCCGGCGTTCGGAATGAGCGCCGGGATTGTTTTTTGGCGCTGTGCGCGTTGACGGCCACGATTTCCGCCCGTAGGGAGAAACCGCGGCCGTTCGCGATGAGAGGATTTTGGAGGGCGGAGGGGATCATCCATCCGGCAGGAATGCGCTATTTCTCGGTTTCCGCTCCGGAGACGGCCACATAACCTGCGTCCGTGATGAGCGTCTGACCTTCCCCGGTGGTCAGCCAGTCGTAGAGCTTGCGCTGGATGCTGTCTTTGGGTGCGTCAGCTCGGATGACGGCGTAGAAATCCTGGGTGAACGGGTAGGCGCCGGAGGCGATGGTGTCATTGTCAGGCGCGGTGCCGCCCACCTGCAGGAGGCGGATGTTGGAATTGGAATACATGTTGTGCACGTAGTAGTAGACCGAGTAGCCGATGGCGCTGGGCGCGTCTTTGTAGGAGGCGACTTCGTCGATCAGCTCGTCCATCTCGTCGGTGCGCAGTTCCTTAGGGGCGTCCATCATGGCGGTGCCCTTCATGACCTGCTTCTCCATCATCACCTGACTTCCGGAGTTCTCAATGCGCTGATAGGCGACAATGGGCAGATCCTCGCCGCCCACATCCTTCCAGTTGGCGGCTTTGTCGGTATAGATGTCCACCAGTTGATCGCGGGTCAGCGACTGTACGGGGTTGGACGGATTGACCAGAAACACCAGCGCGTCCCGGCCGATGGGTTTGACCAGCAGTTTCACGCCGTTCTGGCTGGCGTAATCGTAGGCGTCCTGGCTGGGTTCGTAAACCAGTAATAGGTCCGCGCTGCCGTCCACCAGCGCGTAGAAGGATTCGGTGGTCTTTGAGTGCGAGATGGCAGCCTGCGCCACATCCTTTGTGCAGCCGGTGGCCGCCTGCATCAGCGCGTAGCTGAGCGGCAGCGTCGCGGTGGACCCGTCCACGATCGGGTAATCGTTCACGCCCACCTGAGGCGCGGCGGCCAATGTCGGAGTGGTCATGAGGAGCGCGAGCGCAAGGGCGATCCAGAGTGTCTTCTTCATTTTACATTCATCCTTCCGTCAATCCGTCAGTTGGTCATAAAGCGAACCGGAAACGATCCATTTGCCGGTCTCGTCAATTACACCCCAGCGCTGCGCATCCCTGGCGTAGTACCGACCGGAGACCAGCGGGTACAGCTGGGTGTAGATCATCGGCAGCACTTCGTTCCCATCCGAATCGATGATGCCATAGCGGTAGGTCTGGTAGATAATCTCCTCGGAGGGTTTGGCGTCGCCCTGGTACTGCACCATGTGCGTCTTGAAACGCGAGGTGGTGTACAGCGTACGGCCGTCTACAGTGTCCAGGTAGCTGACGCCCTGCCCTTCGTAGAGCTTCTTGCCGGCAAGGTCCATCAGGATGCCGGCGCTTGCGGAGGTGACCACCAGCCGGTCCTGGGGCTGGGTACTCCACAGGTCAAAGGAATAGCTGTCGTCCAGCGACAGGAGCTTGGTGCCCTTGGTGTCGTAGAGTGTGCTCTTTCCCTTGTCGGTGACGGCGATCACCGGCTT
>CALGYL010000172.1 GCA_937934775.1 uncultured Clostridia bacterium | reverse complement strand
AGAATGCGGTGCGATTATTGTAGAACATCTTGAGCGCGTCCTTTACGTCGCGGTTTACAAAATCGCGATCGATCAGGCCTTCATCATACCAGGCGGCCATCTGCTTCAGGTACGCCTTGTAGCCTTCGTTGGCGCGGCTGTAGAAGACCTTACCATTCTCATCGACCTGATAGCCATTCATCACAACGCCGAAAGCGCCGGAGAGGAAGTTGTTGTCGGTATAGCGGTAGTTGTCAAGCGTACCCAGCGCCATCGGCACTTCCACGCCCTTTTCCTTGAGCACGCGAAGCACGTTGGTAAGCTCGTCGATCGTCTTGGGAACCGCCAAGCCGTACTGATCCAGAATATCCTTGCGGGCGATAAAGCCCATGTTGTTGATGCCGCGGATGAAATCACAGGCGAACGGCGTGCCCAGCGTCAGCTTACCACTGTCATCCACGGTGTTGCGGTAGGTGTTCTTGTCCGCGATCGACATGTAATAGAGATAGTTCTTCGCGTACTTGCGGATGAGCTCGTCATTGTCCGCAAGCACCTTGTCCTGCACCGCGCCTTGAATACCGCCGGGATAGACCTTGTCAAAGCGGGAGCTGTCGGTGGTGGCCATAAAGATATCCGGATAGTCGCCGGATGCGATGGTCATGTTAAAGAAGGTACCGTCGTCCCCCGTGGGCGGATGGATGAACTTGAGATTGAGACCCGTCAGTTCCTCCACCTTTTTTACGATGGGGTGCTCCTCGTAGGACTGCATGAAGTTAGCGGCATACTCATCCAACTCCGTATAGATGGTCAGGGTTATTTCACCGGGGTTGCAAATCGGCAGCGTATTTTCCTCTGCGGCGAGGTACATGTCATACACATCCTGATTATTGATCACGGGCTGCTCCTCAGCCGTCGCGACCGTCCCCATACCAAGCAGCATCACCATTGCCAATAGAAGGCCCAACAGTTTGCGCATTCAGGTATTCCTCCCTTACTGATCGGACACGGCTCTACCGCAAATCCGGCGTTTGCGGACGCCAATGCCACTATAACGAACGGGTTGGATGACTAAGCTCAATCACTGCTTTGATTCTAGATGTAAAAACCCAAATTGTAAATCCACAATTCCCGCTAAAACGCATGCCGTTTCCGTATCTCAGGTCTGGTATCGACGATTTATGTAAATCGAAGATTCCGTTCGCCAGGCGTAGACGGATGCGGTCTGCTCGTCCACCGCCGCGTACACCCGCTTCAAATCGGCAAGAAGCGGCTTGATCTCCTTGTAGGACACGAACCGCGCGGTGTTGCGGATCCGGTGGATCACGCACTTCTGCATATACATGCCCAGTACGTCCCTCCACCCGTCCATATCCAGCCCAATCGCGATGTACACCGCTTTCTTCACGATCTGCCTTCCAGCACACACGTGAAAGTGGATTGCGTCCAGGGAAACCACCGAATAGACCCCCATCAGCAGCCTCGCCTGCCACTCCTGCACGCTCCCCTTGCATATCTATTCATACCCGTGGACGGTACCCAGCGCAGGATATTCACGGGTATTCACTTTTGCCGGAAAAGGCTCCCAAATGTCAAAAATAAGCCCCGAGCGGCTGAAAACCTCGATCCTCTACCCTATGGCCGCTCATCAGGAAATCTTCATTCTGACGGCACTGACTATACTTTCTGCAACTTCATTCCCGTCAGCAGGTTCAACCCCGCCCATTCTGCATCAAGATACAACAAAGCCTTCGTATTTCTACGAAGGCTTCATTGTATCAAACTTGACGTTTGATCCTGGTGCGGGAAACAGGACTTGAATTTGAATAAGTGCCGAAATGGACGAAAACAGAGCATAACAGAGTGCCTGAATTCTAAGGGATTTTAGCCTCAAAGCAAATGGGAGATAACAAAACACAACCCGAATTGTGGTCATAAAAGTGGTCAAAAAAAGAGGCCGTCCAGCGGCCCCTTCTCCGGTTATTCCGCCAGCCCGTAAGCAGCGAGCAAACGTTCGACGTGTGCGAAGTCGGAGAGCGTCAGGCCGCCGATCCCGGTCGGCACGGTCGCGCCGCTTTCAGCCATCTTGAAAAGCTGTTCTCCGAATTCGCGAACCGTCGCCGCGTTCGTTTCGTCGGAAAAGCCGCTCCAGTTTCGCTTGTCGGCGTACTGCGCAACGGCCCGGCGCATCGTCGGGTTCGTGATATGGCGCTCCCGGATGGAAGCAAGCTCGTCGGCGCTGTCCACAAGCCCGCCCTGCAAAAGCGCAAGGTCTGCCGCGCTGATCGCCGCCCCGTCAAGCATCGTCTGCCTGTCGATGTCCGCAAGGAAAGCGGCCTTTGCCGATTCGACGAGCGCCCGCATAGACTGCCGCGCGGCTCCGCGCTGGGCTCCGCTTTTAGCGCGTTCCGCAGCCAGCGCCCTTTCTGCCGAAGGGCCATTCCCGCCGCCCACCCGGCGCGTCAGTTCGGCGTCCGCCTCC
>CALGYL010000171.1 GCA_937934775.1 uncultured Clostridia bacterium | reverse complement strand
GCGTCCACCGCGTCAGCCGAACCATCGGAGGGTTCCGAGGCTGTGTCAAAATCCACGGTTTCGTCCTCTGCCTGCTCGGTGACGGTGGGGGTTTCCGCTCCTGATTGTGCGGAGGCGGCGGTTTCCCGGACGACTTCCGCGCTTGGGAAGAGCGTGTAGGCAAGCAGCACGACGATAAAAACGAGAACTGGCAGTTTACGCGCCAATACGGTTCACTCCTTTGCGAACAAGGTAAAAATGGAAATTCTTCTTTCATTGTACCACATGGGAAGCGCGATTGCACGTAAAAACGATGTGGCGCAATTGTGGAGGCGGTCTGTGCCCTGTGTTCGCGGGCGTCACAGAAGAAAACTTCCGGCGCACGGAGCGCCGGAAGCGTGTGAGGCTTAGAACGCTCACCTGGTTTCTTAGGCGGGCGCTTGGGTGCCTATAGGGCATTCTGCGTCAGATCAAGGCCCGGTGACCGTCACATGGGCGGTGTTTTCCACCACCTGATACTGACAGCCGGATAACAGCGTGAGCGCGATCAAAAGCGCGAGCAGGACCTTGCGCACTTGCGTCCCTCCCAGGCAGAATAAACGGTTTCCTCCGCGAACGGAATCTGGAAGCCCTCCGAACGTTCTGTGCTCGGATGTAAGGAGCCGAAGCAGTTTGGCGGGAACGGCGGTGCCTCCGGGCGGTAAAATGTCCGCGTGAAGACGAAGGTCCGGCTGCTAAGGCGCGTTAATCGTCCACAAATTCGATTTCACCGAAATCCAGCCGCTTGATGGAGGCCAGCGCGGTGATGGGGTAGCCCGCCTGTTCCAGAAGCGCGCGGCCCGGCTGAAAGTACTTTTCGATGACGATGCCCACGCCCGCCACCGTCGCGCCCGCCAGTTCAATCAGCTTGCACGCGCCAGAGGCTGCCGCGCCGTTGGCCAGGAAGTCGTCGATGAACAGCACGCGGTCGCCGCGGTTGACAAACTTGGTCTTGAGCGTCAGCTGATAGTTGCTGCCCTTGGTAAAGGAGAACACGTTGGTCTGCAGGATGTCCTCGGACAGGATGCTGGAACTCGATTTTTTCATCACGACCAGCGGGAGGTTCATCGCGAGCGCGGTCATCGCGGCGGGCACAATGCCGGAGGATTCGATCGTCATCACGCGGGTCGCGCCGGAATCCTTGTAGAGCCTTGCAAATTCCTCGCCGATCTTTTGCATGAGTTCCACGTCCACCTGGTGGTTGAGGAAAGAATCCACCAGCAGGATGTGCTGGCTGAGCGCTTTGCCGTCTTTGAGGATCCGCTGCTTGAGAAGCTCCAAACGTACCATCTCCTGAGCGTATGTATTATCCCTTGTACTATACATGCTTCGAGCCGTAAGTTCAACGAAGTTTGCATGAAATCGTTCGGGGATGGGTCCCGTTTTCCGCCATTTGCATGAAATCTAACTTGACAGGACGGCTGTTTCATTTTACACTTATCAGGTTGTGGATTATAAGGAAGGTGTTTTTATGTTCGATTACGATGTGATCATCGTCGGCGCGGGCCCGGCGGGGATCTTTACGGCGCTCGAGACGCGCAGGCTGAACGCCGGTGCGCACATCCTGGTGGTGGACGAAGGGCTGCGCATCGACAAGCGCACCTGCCCTGCGCGGACGCTGGGCCATTGCGTGGGCTGCAAGCCCTGCAACATCATGAGCGGCTGGTCGGGCGCGGGTGCGTTCTCCGACGGCAAGCTGACGCTCAGCGAGGAAGTCGGCGGCAACATGGTGGACTACCTGCCCCGGGAAGAGGTGCGGGAGCTGATCCGCTATGCCGATTCCATCTATCTGGAGCATGGCGCGCCCGAGAAGGTGCACGGCCTGAACGACCCGAAGGTCGATCAGATCAAATACGAATGCTCCAAGTACAACATCAAGCTGGTGCCCTCGCCGGTCCGGCACATGGGCACGGAACATGCGTTCACGGTGCTGCACAACATGTACAAGACGCTGGAGGCTTCCGGTAATTTTGAATTCCGCGAGCGTACCACCGCCGAGGAAGTGCTGGTGGAGGACGGCCGCGTGGCGGGCGTGTACCTGAAGGACGCCGCCGGGAACACGAGTCTGGTTCGCGCGCCCTATGTGGTGGCCGCGCCCGGCCGCGGAGGCGCAGCCTGGCTTAATAAAGTTGCCAAGGACAACGACATCCAGACGCTCAACAACGAGGTGGACATCGGCGTGCGCATCGAGGCACCCAACTCGATTATGGACCATCTGACCAAGCACCTGTATGAAGCCAAGATGGTCTACTATGCCGACACCTTTGAAAACAAGGTGCGCACCTTCTGCATGAACCCCGGCGGGCTTGTCAGCGAGGAGCACTATGAGGGCGGCATCGCCGTGGTCAATGGCCACAGCTATCTGGACGAGACACTGCACACCGACAACACCAACTTCGCGCTGCTGGTGTCCACGCGCTTCACCAAGCCCTTCAGTTCGCCCATTGAGTACGGCCGCTACATCGCGCAGCTGGGCAACATGCTCACCGGCGGCGGCATCATGGTGCAGCGGCTGGGCGACCTTTTGAAGGGCCGCAGGACCGACGCTTCGCGCCTCGCGAAATCCACCACGGAGCCCACGCTCAAGACCGCCGTGCCGGGCGATCTCTCCTTCGTACTGCCGCACCGGCATCTGACCAGCATCATCGAGGCGCTACGCGCGTTTGACAACGTCGCGCCGGGCCTGTACTCCGGAAATACGCTGCTCTACGGCGTCGAGGTCAAGTTCTACTCGTCCAAGCTGACGGTGGGCTCCAACTTCGAAACGGCGCTGGGCGGCTTCTACGCCATCGGCGACGGCGCGGGCGTGACCCGCGGCCTGATCCAGGCCAGCGCCACCGGCGTGGTGGTCGCGCGGGACATCCAATCGAAAGTGGGATGAACAACCCCGGGATTTTTATTTCATTGAAGGCGGCTGCGCGCGCCCGGAATCCACGCGGTTTCTCCGGCCGGCGCGCTGACGGAATAAGCCGCGCTTTTCGCGGGTCTGCGAACCGGTAATGATAACCCGTTCCCGCTGTACCGGCTTCAGGGAACGAGGAATTTGGCGGATGGGGCCGCGGGCCTTTTTCTGCCGAAAAAAGGATGCGAACAGTACCATGTCGATCGACCGGGTCAGGGAATATCTGAAGGGATTTGGGCTGGAGGACCGGGTTCGGGAATTCAGCCAGTCCAGCGCGACGGTGGAACTGGCGGCGGAAGCGGCGGGCGTTGCGCCCGAACGCATCGCCAAGACGCTCTCGTTCAAGGACGGAGAAGGCTGCGTTTTGCTAGTCGCCGCGGGCGACGCGCGGGTGGACAACAAAAAGTTCCGGGACACCTTCGGCTTCAAGGCCAAAATGCTCTCGCCCGACGAGGCGCTGGAGATGACCGGTCACGCCGTGGGCGGCGTATGCCCGTTTGCGGTCGGTCCCAAGGCCAAAGTTTTTCTGGATGAATCGCTCAAGCGCTTTGAGACCGTGCTGCCCGCGGCCGGAAACGACCAGTCCGCGGTGGTTCTGACGCCGGAGGAGCTGTTTGCCGCCGCCCGCGCCGACCGTTGGGTCGACGCCTGCAAGGACTGGCAGGAAGAGCGCTGATCCAACAGAAGGTTTCCACTCGCTCAGACCGCCGCCTCGCATTATGCGGGGCGGCGGTCTGAGCATCAAAAAACCCGTATGGTTTTTGATGCGATGGAAGAAGCGCTTCGTGCGCCTAAAATCCTCACGGATTTCCTGGCGGCGCACTGACTGTTGGTACTGTTTCTACCACCAGTGTGCGCTACTGTTGGCAGAAACACGCTTCCGGCGCGCTGGTCGCCGGAAGCGAATGAAGAAGAACCAGGCTTTGTTGATGGTCTGAACGCCGCCTCGCATTATGCGGGGCGGCGTTGTTCGTTTCTTTTACGGGGGTTCCAAGGGGTATCAGGCCCTTGGCGAGGTCCGGTGTGGTGCCCCGGCGGTTCCTCATGTTCTTTGCCTTGTACCCTTACCCCTTCGGCCGGTTCCACAGGCCGTACTGATCTTCGTTCTGCAGCGCGGAAAGGATCAGTTCCCGGGCGTTCGGGATCTTTTTGCAGATGCCGCTGAGCATCTGCTCGATGTCGTCCCGCTTCGTGTGCCCGTTGGCCGGGCAGAGGGAGGGGATGATCGGCAGTTTCAGCACCTTCGCCATGTGGAGAATGTGCTTTTCCGGCAGATAGATGAGCGGACGGATCTGGGTGACGCCCGTGCGGGACAGTTTTGTAACCGGTTGGAACGTGTGGATGCGCCCCTCATAGAGCAGAGAGAGGAACAGCGTCTCGATCGCGTCGTCCCGGTGATGGCCCAGCGCCAGTTTGTTCATGCCCTGCGCCACGCACAGATCGTTCAGCGCGCCGCGCCGCATCTTGGCGCACAGCGCGCAGGGGTTCTTTTCGTGGCGTTCCTCAAAGACGATCCGGCCAATTTCGGTCTTTTTAACGGTGTAGGGAACGCCCAGTTCGTCGCACAGCGCGGCGACGCCGGCGGTGTCGATGGGCTCCAGCCCCGTTGTCAGCGTGAAGGCGGCAAGCTCAAAGGGCGATGCGCAGAACTTCCGGTAGATCGACAGCGCGTAGAGCAGCAAAAGGCTGTCCTTGCCGCCCGACACGCCCACCGCCACCCGGTCGCCCGGCTGGATCATCTGAAAATCCTGATCCGCCCGGCGGATGCAGCCCAGCACTTCCTTCATCGCTACCTCAAAAGCAGAACCGCCAGCGCGAACATCACCAGAAGTGACGCCGCGTCCACCAGCGTGGTCAGCGCCTGGCTGGCCACCACCGCCGGGTCCATTTTCAGGCGCTTGGCGAACATCGGCATAAGGCAGCCCAGCGATTTCGACAGGATGACGGTCACGACCATGCTGAGTGAAACCACAATCGAAATGCGCTGGTCGATCTGACTGACCCAGATCATCCGGAGATAGTTGAACAGCGCCAGCACCAGGCCCACCATGACCGCCACGCGGATCTCCTTCCACAGCACGCGGAAGATGTCCCGGAACTCGATCTCGCCCAGCGCGAGACCGCGCACAATCAGCGTGGAGGACTGGGAAATGCAGTTGCCGCCGGTGTTCATCAGGACCGGCACCGAAGCCGTCAGCGCCAGCCAGACCACTTCATTGCCGCCGAATACACCACCATAATGGGTGACGATCCAGCTGGCGAGGGTGCTCAGGAAGAGCAGCGCCACCAGCCACGGGATGCGGTTTCCGGCCATGCGCCAGACGCTGGTGTGCAGATAGTCGTCATCCGAGGGCAGGATCGCCGCCATGCGCTCAAAGTCCTCGGTATTCTTTTCCTCGATCACGTCCATCACGTCGTCGACGGTGATGATGCCCACCAGCCGCTCTTCCTTATCCACCACTGGGATGGACATCAGGTCGTACTTGCGCACGGTTTCGGCCACGGCGTCGCGGTCGTCCAGCGTATGCACGCTGATGACGTTCTGCTCCATCAGTTTTTCAATACGGGTCTCGTCATCGGCGATGATCAGCTTGCGCAGCGCCACCGTGCCCGCCAGGTGGCGCGCCTTGTCGATGACGTAGATGGTGTAGATGGTCTCCTTGTCGATGCCAGTACGCTTGATTTCCTCCATCGCCTCGCGCACGGTGATGTCCTTGCGGAATTCGCAGTACTCGATGGTCATGATGGAGCCCGCGGAATCCTCGGGATAATGCAGGAACTGGTTGATGGTGTCGCGGCGGGTGCGGTCGGTATACTGGAGGATACGCTTGACCACATTGGCCGGAAGCTCCTCCAAAAAGTCCACCGCGTCGTCAATGAACATCTCGTCCACCAACTGACTCAGTTCGACGTCGCCCACGGATTCGATCAGCGATTCGCGCTGATCGCCGTCCATGTAGGAGAACACGTCCGACGCGATGTCCTTGGGCAGGATGCGAAACACGACCAGCAGTTGCTCCCGGTCAAGGGTCGTGAGGTATTCCGCGATGTCCACTTCGTTGAGCATCCGGAGCGCGCCGCGCAGTTCGCCGTGGCGGCCCATGTGAAGAAGTTCATCCAACCGGGGTTTGACCGTTTCTAAGTCCAAGGAATTTCCCTCCAATTCGGGCGGGCGCGCCGTCGGGCGTCAGCGGGGAAAGCGCGGGGCGGCAGAGAGTCGGCCGGGCGGCACGGTTTCCGCGGGGAAACCGCCGGAGAACCGGACGTGCGGCAGGGGTGAATTCGACGCGTTCATGATACCCGGCTTTCCGGGGTTCGTCAAGTCATTTTGCGGTGTAATCAGCTGTCGGCGGGGAAGACTTTCCGCCAACGCCGCCCAATGGGAAACGGGGAGGCTTCGCTAGTTGCCTGGCGCCAGGATGTACCGCGCGGTCAGCCTCGGGCAGTAGTCGTCGTTGTAGAAGTAGTTGCCGTTGCCCGACACATCCGCGTAGGCGGTGTAGGTGACGCCGACAGAGGGACTGGCCAGCGAGGAGGCGTTGTCCAGAATCAGATACTGGGGCGCGTCCTCGGTGCCCACGTTCATGACGAGCAGCGGCGGCGTCTCATCCTGCAGGATTTCCACGATTGGCCCCTTGCACTTAAACACCTTGCCAAACCACTGGCGGTAGGTGAGCAGCAGGTTCTTGTAGTCCATCTTCCAGGCTTTGCGGGAGAACTCATTCAGCGAAGGCACATAGTTGATGTGCACCGAAAGCACCGAGTCTGTCAGGCCCGGTTTCTGCGCGCGGAAGGTGACGGTGTTGTCGCCGATGGCGGTCAGTTTGGCCTTAAACGAGAAGCTGCCGTTCTGGGCGATCTTGATGGAATCCTTGACGGATTCGGTATCCACCACCAGCGTCGCGGTCGGGTCCACCGTGCCGGAGATGGTCACAATCTCCTTGGAGGACGATTTGGGCAGGTTCAGGCTGGGCTCCAGCTGGATTTCCTGCGGCTCGCGGTAGAGAACGATGTCCTTTCGGGTCTGCTTGTGGTTGGTGGTGGCCACCAGAATGGAGATGTTGTTGTCGCCATAACCCACGTTGATGTTGGCGGACAACTGGCCCGCGTAGTCCACCACGTCGGTCACGTCCTCGCCGTTGATCAGCACCCTGGAGCCGGGCACCACGTGCAGTTGCAGCGAATAGATCGAGTTGACAACCTCCTGGAAGTCGCTGGACGGATTGATCATGGTCAGCGGCGACTGAGGCGCGTTCACGGTCAGCTCCAGCGGCGGAAGTTCCGCCTCCGCGCCGTTTTCGCTCTCCAGCACCGGCGTCATTGTAATGACGGCGGCCTCCACATCCTCCGGCTTTTCGCCAAACCAGCTGCTGTCGGGGATCTCGATGCGAGCCAGCCCACCCGTCAGAAGGTAGCTCTGATCCAGTTCCTTGATGAACACGCTGTTGCCGTCGGCGCCGTAGAAGGTGATGGCATGACCCGTCCGGCCGTCGTCCAGCGTGATCTCCTCCACATCGGGCGCCAGTTTGCCGCCCACTTCGTACAGGCGGGACAGCCGCCACGCGTCAAACCAGAAGTACAGCTTGTAGGACGCAAGGCATAAAAAGGCGATTGAGACCAACGCGAACACCACCCACAGAAACCCTGTGGCGATGCGCGACGTTCGGGTCGGGCCCTTGCGGGCGGAAGAGGACGCGAATGCGTCGATCGCCTGGTTGCAGCGGACGCAGTGCGTCCGCCCCTCGGCGACGGTCGCGCCGCAGTTCGGGCATTTCAAATGCGGTACCTCCGGTTGATGTTTCCATTGAGCAAAAGGCCTGGCGCGGTTGTGTGCGCCGCCTTGTGAAGCGCAAAATGTATGCAGACATTATATCTCTTCTGCCGCTGTCTGTCAAAACCCTTCCATCGACGCGGTATTTCACACGGAAAGTGAAGTTTTGTCACAAAATTCGGTCGACAAGCCGCCGCGGCATGGTATAATAGAAGCGAGATTTGCTCGGGAGGGATAGATTTTTGGACAATTTCCGCGAAGAGGTTGCTGTTCGGCGGAGCGCCGGCCTGTACAACTTCCTCTACATGCTCGCCTGGGTGGCGATGGTGGTGTTTGTGCTGATGGCGATGTTCTTTCTGTCGGCCGTTATGGGCATGATGTCGACCGGCTTCAACATCATGCCAGTGATCCTGCTCGTTGTCTTCGGCGGCATGGCGTTCCTGGTCTACCGCTACAAGGATGAACTGAAGAGCGAGTATGAGTACGTGTTCACCAACGGCGACCTGGACGTGAGCAAAGTGCTCAACAACAGCCGCCGCCGCTATCTGACCAGCCTCAACATGAAGAATGTAGAGGCTGCGGGTCCGGTGAACGGCGCAGGCTTCCAGCGCTACGTTACGATGCAGGGCATCAAAAAGCACAACTGGTTTCTCAACCGGGACGCCCACCTTTACTTCTTCTACTTCGTCAAATCGGGCGTAAAGCACCTGATGGTGGTGGAGCTGACCAATGAGATGGTGGATCTGGTCAAGCGGCCGAATTATATGAACTACGGCATCTGGCAGGCATGATCGCGTATCTTGACAACAGCGCCACCACGCGGCCGACCGCGGGCGTGGCGGAGGCCATGGTGCGCTCAATGCGGGACGGATACTTCAATCCGTCCTCGTTGTATGCTCCGGCCCTGGAGGCCGAAAAGGCGCTGCGCGCCTGCCGTGAGCGGATCGCGCGGGCGATCAACGCGCAGGCGGAGAACGTGTATTTCACCTCCGGCGGCACCGAGGCCAACAACCTGGCCATTCTGGGTTCCGTCGCCGCCCGGCGCGGGCCGGTTCGCGCGGTGGTGACGGCCGCGGAACATCCTTCGGTGCTTTCCGCCTTTGACGAACTGCGCGCCCAGGGGCACGAGGTGACCGTGATCCCCGTTGGCCGAGCGGGACAGCTTGACTGGGATGCGCTGGACAAGGCGCTCTCAGAAGGCCCGGCGCTGGTCAGCGCGATGCAGGTCAACAATGAAACGGGCGCGGTTCTGGACGCGCCCCGGCTGATCGCCAGGGTGCGCACGCTCGCGCCGGAGGCGCTGATCCACGTGGACGGGGTACAGGGCTTTCTGCGTCTCCCCTTCGACGCGCGCGGCGTGGATTACTATACGCTGTCCGGCCATAAGCTGCACGCCCCCAAGGGGATCGGCGCGCTGGTGACGGGCCCGAAGGTCCGCCTGAAACCCCGGCAGATGGGCGGCGGGCAGGAGAAGGGCCTGCGCTCGGGTACGGAAAACACGCCGGGCGTCGCGGGTCTCCACCGCGCCATCGAGGAGCTGCTGGAGTTGGGCGACGCGCAGGCGATCCTGCGGGAAAAGAAGCTGCAATTGTGGGAGGCCATCCGCCGGGAAGCGCCCCAGGCGATCGTTTTCGGCCCCGCGCCGGAGGAAGGCGCGCCCCACATCCTGAACATCGGCTTTCCGGGTGTCCGGGGCGAGGTGATGCTGCACGCGCTGGAGGGAGACTGCGTGTACGTGTCCACCGGATCGGCCTGCTCTTCCAAGAAGCGCAAGGTCAGCCCGGTGCTGCTCGCGATGGGCATTCCTCAGGACGCGGCGGAGTGCGCCATCCGGTTCAGCCTGTCCCCGCATACCACGCGGGAAGAAATCGAATATGCGGCGGCGCGCGCGGGCGCGCAATACGCGATGCTGTCGAAATTTTGGAGGCGATGATTGTGCGGGACGTTCTGCTCGTGCGCTTTGGCGAGGTTCATCTGAAGGGCTTAAACCGCCCCTATTTTTTGCGCAAACTGGTGGAGAACATCAAGTTCGCGGTGAAGCCTCTGGGCGGACATGTGTGGCTGAGCGACGGGCGCATCTATGTGTCGGACGCCGGCGACATGCAGGCGGTTTCGGAAAAGGTCGCCCGCGTGTTTGGCGTCTACTCGGTCAGCATGGCCAAGGAGCTGGAAAAGGACTACGAGGCCATCGCGCAGGCGGTTGTAGAAATCGCGAAGCCGCTCTCCGGCACTTTTAAAGTTGAAGCCCGGCGCAGCGACAAGCGCTTCCAACCCGATTCGATGGCGATGGGCCGGGAGCTGGGCGGCCGCATATTGGACAGTAACCCCAACCTGCGCGTGGACGTGCACAAGCCGGAGCACCGCGTTTCGGTGGAGATCCGGGACATGGCCTATGTCTACTGCGGCGAAATGATCGCGGTGGGCGGCATGCCGCTGGGCACCGGCGGCAAGGCGGCGCTGCTCCTCTCGGGCGGCATCGACAGCCCTGTGGCGGGCTACCAGATCATGCGGCGGGGCGTAACGCTCCGGGCCATCCATTTCTACAGCTTCCCCTACACCAGCGAGCGGGCCAAGCAGAAGGTGATCGACCTTGCGGCCATCCTGGGCGCATACGGCGGCGGCATGGCGGTGGACGTGGTGCCCTTTACCCGCATCCAGATGGAGATCCATGAAAAGTGTCCGGATGAATTCGGCACGTTGATCATGCGGCGCTTCATGATGCGCATCGCGGAAAAGCTGGCAAAGCGCCGGGGCTGCCTTGCGCTGATCACCGGCGAGAACCTGGGGCAAGTGGCCAGCCAGACGATGGAAGCGCTGACCGTCACCGACCGGGTAGTGGAGATGCCGGTGTTCCGGCCGTTGATCGGTCTGGACAAGCTGGAGATCACCCAGATGGCCAACCGCATCGGCACCTATGAGACCTCCATCCTGCCGTATGAGGATTGCTGCACCGTGTTTACGCCGCGCCACCCGTGCACCAAGCCCCATCTGGACGATATCGAAAAGGCCGAGTCCCTTCTCGAATGCGAGGCGCTGATCGACGAGGCCGCGGCGAATACCGAGGAAGTCAAATACTGGGAACAGAGGCTGTAAGAATTCCTTCGGCCTTCTGCGTGTTTGACAAACGGAGTGCGCGCCGGAAACCCGTTGGGACTTCATATTTGTGCCATTGGCCAATATTCCATACAGAAGCGCCGGGGATCCATCGCGGATTCCCGGCGCTTTATATATTTGAACTCGCTTTTTAGAAGAATTTGTGGAATACGTACTGGTCCAGCAGGATCGCGATGCCCAGAACGCCGGTGTACACGCCGAACCAGATCAGACGCACGCGGCGCACGATGGACAGCATGAACTTGATCGCCAGAAAGCCGAAAGCCGCGCTGGTAATCACGCCGACGATCAGCGGCAGCCAGCCGCCCATCTGCTGAATGGTGGCCGCGTCAAAAACGGAGCTGCCACTGTGCATAAACTCCAGGACGATCGCGCCCAGAATGGCGGGTACCGACATTAAAAACGCGAAGTCCGCCGCGCGCTTGCGGGATAGACCCGTCGCGATGCCGCCGGAGATCGTGGACCCGGAACGGGAGATGCCCGGCAGGATGGCCACCGCCTGCATGACGCCCATGACCAGCGCGTTGTACCACTTGACTTCCTTGGTCTGGAAGGACACGCCGCTGACCAGATCCGACAGCCAGAGGATCAGCGTGGTAATCAGAAACGCGAAGCCGATGTATTCTCCGCTCAGTCTGTCCAGCGAATCCTTGAATAGCAGCGCTGCGATAACGGTTGGGATCGTGGCCACCACAAGCAGCCACAGCTCGCTCTTGACCGGGTGACGGACCATGTTCCAGAGCCTCTTCCAGTAGACCACGACAACCGCCGCCAGCGTGCCGAGGTGCAAAAGGACATCCAGCGACAGAAAATTCTCAGTGGAGAAGCCAAAGAGCCTTTGAACCAGATCGAGGTGCCCCGTTGAGCTGATGGGAAGAAACTCCGTGATGCCCTGCACGAGGCCCAGCCAGAACGCCTGCATGATGCTCATACAAGCACCCCCCTTACATTGTGTCAAACTGCATACACCATCTATTGTACGTCAAAAGTCGAAAGCGCACAAGCGGTATATCAGGAATTTGTAAAGCCTTTACCCGGTTATGTTGCGT
>CALGYL010000170.1 GCA_937934775.1 uncultured Clostridia bacterium | reverse complement strand
CATTTTCCGGGAATCCTTAGCGATCTGCGACAGATACGATGCGCTGTTCCCGATCGGACCGGTAGGCGTTTTCCAGGAGTTCCGTCAACGCGATGGCCTCGTCCAGGCCAAAGGGAATGAGCGCGCCCTTTTCAATACCATCCAGCCACTGGCGGATGGCGGTGGGAAGGGGATCGGGCAGCTTGTCGGGAATCATCCAGCCGTCCCCGGACTTGTTCGTGCGCAGCTTGATGTCCCGGCCGTCCTGCACGATGGCGCCCTCGGTACCCAGAAGCTCCAGGTACTCGCCGTGGAAAGGGGCGATGAAGGAGGTCTCCAGCACGGCGATGGCCTTCCCTTCAAACTCCGCCACCGACACCGCGTTGTCATCCACCCGGTTCGGCGCGACGCTGTTGTTGAAGATGGAAGAAATGCGCGTGGGTCTGCCCAGCAGGTAAGCCGCCATGTACATGGGATGGCAGCCCAGATCCATCATCGCACCGCCGCCGGCCTTTTCCGCGTCATACCAATATTCCGGCAGCCAGCCCCTGAGCGCTCCATCGTGGGCCTTTCGGATGCGCAGGTAATGGACGCGTCCCAAAAGCCCGTTGTCAATCGCTTGACGGCACAGGAGCGCCAGCGGCATGGTCCTGTGGGGAAAGGAGATACAGAACTTCACACCGCTCTTTCTGACCGCTTTGGCGATTTCCTTGCACTGATCCATGGTGACCGCCAGCGCCTTCTCCGTAAAGATGTGCTTTTTCGCCTTCGCGGCCTTCAGCATCACGCCAAAGTGGTCGGTGGTCGGCGTGTCCACCACCACCGCGTCCACATCGGCGCGTTCCAGCGCCCTGTCGAGATCTCCCTCGAAGGCAACGCCCAGCTCTTCGGCCCAGGCCTCGCCCCGGGCGGCGTCCTCATCCCATACGCAGGTGATCCGGGCATCCGGCTGTTCCCGCAGCATTCGGGCGTAATCCTTGGCGTGCACATGCCATTTGGACAGCATCAATACGTTGACCATTTATAGCGCTCCCTCACGGTCATCCAGCCGCACATCTTCCAGTGATTTCAAATACTCAATGCAGACCCGCGTCTCGTCCGGGCCACTCGGGTCCAGCGTTTCGCTCTCCACCACCATCGGGATGCCCAGTGCCAGCGCCTTTTCGTAGACCGCCTTCACCGGCGCGGTTCCCCGGCCCAGCGGCATACCCTCGCCATTGGCAAAGCCATCCTTGATGTGGATCACCGGCACCCTGTCCTTCAACCGCTCCAGCGTAAGGACCGGGTCCACTCCGGCGGCGTAGGCCCAGAAGGTATCAATTTCAAGGTCCAGCGCCGTTCGGTACAAAAGCTGCTCGAATGCCACGGAGCCATCGCGGTTGACCTTGAATTCATGGGCGTGATTGTGGTAGCCAAGGCGGATCCCCGCGCTTTCAAGCTGCGGGGCCAGCTTATTCATGCATTCCACAAATTCGTCGATCTTCGCCTGGCTGTCCAACTCCGCGTAGGGCACGATGATGCGGGGGTTTCCGATGGCCTGATGGAAGGCGATGGTCTGATCCAGATTCTCAGAAAGCTCCTTGAACCCCGTATGGGTGCCGGAGATCTTCAAGTTGTTCTCCCGGAGCCATTCAGCGACCTCCGCGGCGCCTGCGCCAAAAAAGCCCGCGAACTCCACAAAGGCGTAGCCCTGCCGCGCGACGGTGGCGAGGGCGCCTCTCAAATCGGTATTTGTGATGTCTCGGACGCTGTAAAGCTGCACGCCGTATTCCATGGGTTTTCCCCCTTTACTTGCTGAAGTACACCGGCTCGCCGGTCCTCGCGGAGGTATAGATGGCCTCCAGAATCTCCGACACCACGCAGGCCTGCTCCGGCAGCACCACGGGGTCGGTGTCGTTCTCCACGGCGTCGATCCAGCGCCGGGCCTCGGCGATGGCGGGCGTCTCCTTGACGCCATCGTAGAAGGCCACGCCGCCTGCGGATACATCGGGCTTGATCTCGATCAGGCGGCCGAATTCCCCCTTGTTGATGGTGACGCCGTTTTTGATTTGCGCGCCGGCCTTGGAGCCGCAGAGCTGCATGCTACCCTCCTGAATGGGCTCGATGGTGTTCAGCGCCCAGCTGGCCTCCAGGGTGATGGTCGCACCGTTCTCCATGACGATGAATCCGAAGGCGCTGTCCTCCATGGTGTGTTGGGCCGCATCCCAGCCGCCCCATGGGTTGCCGCACTCGGCGTTTTCCACCTTCTTGTACTTGGTGCCCACCACCATGCGGGGCTTGTAATTGTTCATCAGGTACAGCGTCAGATCCAGGGAGTGGGTGCCGATGTCGATCAGGGGACCGCCGCCCTGCTCGAACTCGTTCAGGAACACGCCCCAGTTGGGGGTGCCCCGCCGCCGGATGGCGAAGGCCTTGGCGTAGTAGATCTCGCCTAGGTCGCCCCGCTCGATGACGCTCTTGAGATAAGTGGTTTCGGGTTTGTGGCGGTGCTGGTAGCCGATGGTGAGCTTTTTCCCCGTCTCCTTCGCGGCTTCCACCATCCTCCGGGCGTCGGCGGCGGTCTTGGCCATAGGCTTTTCGCACATCACGTGCTTACCGGCGCGGAGGGCGTCGATGGAAATGTCCGCATGGGAGCGGTTGGGGGTGCAAACGTGCACCACGTCAATGGAGCCGTCCTGCAGCAATTCCTTGTAGTCCGTATAGACCTGCGCGCCGGGGACGCCGTACTCATTGGCGGCCTTCTCCGCTTTTTCCCGCACGATGTCACAAAAAGCGACCATGTCCACCCGGTTCAGCGCGTTCAGGGAAGGCATATGCTTGCCGTTCGCGATCCCTCCACAGCCGATGATGCCGATGCGAAGCCGTTTGTCCACAGGAATTCCCTCCTCAAATGGTTTATTCCGAGTATAGCATCGCGCCTCGCCGGGTGATATAATGGTTTCAACCAAAAATATCACTTTTTTGCAGGCGGTACATATGACCCAGTTTTACAAGGAAGAGCGGCAGCCCCGCGGCAACATCCGCTACATCTATGACTGCAGCATGCAGGAGAAGCTTGGCAAGGCCACCGTGGCGCTGCCTCACATCCACGAATACTTTGAAATCCTGTACTGCCAGGCGGGCTCCTACCAACTGATGCTGGGCGATGTACCCTACCGACTGGACCCGGGAGACATGGCCATCATCGCACCGATGGAGGTCCACGGCACCCGCGCGCTGGACGAGGCGCTGAACCAGTACCTGGTGATCAAGTTCATGCCGGAAGTGCTCTACTCCTCGGAGCAGCTGCTGTTTGAGCTGAGATACCTGCTCCCCTACATCCGGGGCAGCGCCTCTCATCAGAAGGTGTTCACCGCGGCGGAAACCGGGCCTACCGCCGTGGGCGGCATTCTGCAGGAGATCGTCGATGAATTTCTTCGCAGGGATTTCGGCTATGAGATCGCGCTGCGGGCCGACATCAGCCGCCTGTTCCTGTGGCTGTTGCGCGCGTGGCATAATAGAGAAAATGGCACGCTGCCCGACGAGGCGTCCCTGACCGCGCTCATCGCGGCGCTGGAATATGTGGATGAGAATTACGCCCAGGACATCCGCATGACGGACGCCGCCAGACGGGCAGGCATGACCTACACCGCCTTCTCGCGCCTGTTTAAAAGCCACCTCAAACGGGGCTTTTCGGAATACCTGCTGCAGACGCGGCTAAAAAAGGCGGCGGTGCTGCTGGCGGAGACCGAGCTGCCGGTGACACGCGTGGCCATGGACACCGGCTTTTCTACCACCAGCTACTTCATTCAGCGCTTCAAGGAGTCCCAGGGCACGACGCCCAAGCGGTTCCGCAGCCGGTTCCGTCAGACGTAGTAGGCGTGCCATCGTCAGCTGCTTCATGACTGGCGGCAGCTGCTTTCTCATTTTGTAAGTGCAACGTGTGAAAGACCATCGCTCTGAGGCTGAAACCGGAACCCCGTCATTCCTTGATCCCACCCAGCGCAATGCCCCCGATGATCTGGCGGGAGATCATAAAATAGATCAGCGTAATCGGCAGCACGGCAAAGGCGATGCCCAGATACTGTGCGCCCAGCTGTTCCCGGTAGGTGTCCGCCTTCAGCATCGCGACCATCATCGGAAGCGTGCTCATTTTGGGGTTGGACAGCAGCAGCGTGGGCATGAACAGCGTGTTCCACGATCCGACAAACGTGAAGATCGCCTGGGTGTAGATGGCCGGCATCATGATGGGCATCATGATGCGGTTGAAAATGCCGAACTCGGACGCGCCGTCAATGCGGCCGGCCTGGACAAATTCCAGTGAAATCGCATCCCGCAGATACTGGCGAATGAAGTAGACAGCAGCCGGCGCCGCGATCGAGGGCAGAATCAGCGCCAGGAAATTGTTTGTCAGGCCGACGGAATAGGCCAGTTTGTAGTAGCCGATGGCCACGATCTGCCCGGGAACCATGAGCAGGCAGATTACCAAGCCCGCCAGGAACTTTCGAAACCTGTACTCATACACCACCAGGGAGTAAGCCATCATGGCAGACGCGTAAAGGCTGACAAAGGCGGTTCCAAGGGAGATGACCAGGCTGTTGAACAGGCACTGAAAAGGGTTGACCCCAAAGCCGATGAAATCCTGCCAGTTCTGAAGAAGGTTGTCTTTGGGAATCAACGAGATGCCCAGATTGATTTCGTTGTTGCTGGATGTCGCGTTGACGAGGATCATCCATAGTGGCAGGATGGTCACCGCGCAAAGCAGTATCAGGAATGCGTGGATAAGCACGCGCCGGACGGCCAGGATCCCCACACCGCGACTGATGCTCTTGTGCATTTACCTTCCCTCCTTCTCACGACGCAGATTGAGAACGGCAAGGTTGATGATGACCGCGAGCAGAAACACCAGCATCGACATGGCGGCCGCCACGTTGTATTTATAATCCCCGGAAAACGCCTGCTCGTAGATCAGCACCGTCATGGTCTTGGTGTACTTGGACGTACCAAGCAGCTTGGGCGTATCGTACATCTGAAGCCCGCCGGAGATTCCGCTGACGACCAGAAAAATCATCACGTTTTTGATGGAGGGAAGCGTGATGCGCCAGAAAGACTGCCACCGGTTCGCGCCGTCGATGTCCGCGGCCTCGTACAATTCAGGGTTGACCCCCAGCATTGCCGCCAGAGTCACCAGCATTCCATAGCCCCAAAACCGCCAGAAATCGATGTAGGAGATCAACCCGCGAACGAACCGGAAATTGGTCAGGTACTGGATATCCTTGTCGATGAGGCCGATGGATTTCAAAAGCGAATTCGCCTGCCCGCCCGGGAAGCAGAAAAGCGAATAGCACATCACCGCGATCGCGCTGACGGTGATAATGTTGGGCATGTAAATCATGAATTTATAGAAGCCCTGCCCGCGTATGTTCAGCCGCTTGTTGCAAAACCAGGACGCCACGATAATGCCCAGCGGAAACTGGAAAAGATAGCTGACACTCCACATGACCAGCGTGTTTTTCAGTGTTTGAAGAAAGCTGGCGTTTTTGATCAGCGACCAATAGTAGTTGTCAAACCCGACAAAATTCATCGAATTGGACGCGAACCCCCGCATGTCAGAAAAGCTGATGGCAACGGTGTACGCCAGCGGGTACAGCGAAAAAAGAAGATACCCAATCACGAACGGCGCGGCGAAATAATAGCCGTACCGGCCATATTCCACGCGGTAGCCGCTTCTTTTGTATCGCTTCAACAGCAACACCCCCGTCTTGATTGCCCTTTGGAATGTCCGGATGAATGCGGCCCGCAAACGGGGGAGCGCCTTGCTCCCCCGTTTGCGCAAAGGGCCTCATGGCCCGGCTGAACGGGTGTCTGCTGTCAGCGGGCGGCCTTCCAGGCCTCGTAGGCGGCGACGGCCGCTGCCACGTCCGGCTGCTCACTGATGTCGATGGTGCTTTCAACCTGCTCCACGTAATATTCCATCGTCTCCTGCAGACTGCCGGTCTCGCCGGAAATCCAGGCTTCGACGGCGGTGCTCAGATAGTCGCGAGCGGTGCCGGTGTAGTAGTTGAAGTTTTTGACGGCCAGGGAATCCGCGGGGAAATTTTCAATGTTCTGGGCGTAGACTTCCAGCGTGTTCTGGCCGCCCGCAGCCTTGAGGGAAAAGTCCTTGGACAGGCGGTCTATCGCGGAGGTGAGCACCGGGCAGTCGCCCGCATTGGCCAGGTACTGACCCAGGCCATTCTCGCTGGCATCGACGCCCCAGAAGTTGAGGAACTCCAAAATGGCCTGGTACTTGGCGGGGTCGGCATCCTTGCCAACGCCCAGCCAGGTGCCGCCGTTGAAGGAGGGAACGATGGAGCTGGTTACGTGCCAGTCTCCGGAGGTGGACACATCCTGCGTGGCGATCTTCAGGTTGAACTTCCACGGGGCGCCGCCGAAACCGAAGACCTTGATCTCATTCTGGTCGTTGATGTCGTTGGTCCAGGCGGTGTCAAAGAGCTTGGTGTTGTTGACCATGCCGTTGTCCACCATGTACTTCATGTCGTCCACATAGCGGATAAGCTCCGGCCCGAGGTAGATCTTGCCGTCCGCCACCAGCGGCTGCTCGAAGGTGCCGTAGTAGGTGCTGCTCAGATCGTCGATCGAGGAGCACAGCGCGACCGTTCCGTTCGAGTCCTTGTGGATTTTTTCGGCGGTGGCGATCATGGTGTCCAAATCCTTGAAGGATTCCTGCACCTTGGCGGGATCGGAGGTGCCCAGGTACTTTTCAGCCAGGGAGACCCGATAGTAGAAGCCCAGCGCGCAGTTCTGGAAAGAGATGCCCTTCAGGGTGCCGCTGGCGTCGGTGCCAACGCCCAGCGCGTACTCGGCCGCGCCCGCCGCTTTCAATGTGGTCAGGAAATTGGGATCCAGGTTGAGCAGGTTCATGGAGTACTCACTGCTGATGTACTTCTGTACAAAGGAGCTTTCCGCGCAAAACAGATCCGGATAGTCCTGCGCGGAGCCGCCGCTGGCCAGCGCGGTATCCAGCGCGACCTGGTACTCATCCCACGCTTTGGAGATGATATTGAGGCGGATCTTGGTATCGGGATGAGTTTTGAGGAAATAGTCGTAGTAGTCGTTCCACTCGGTGCCCCAGCCCCAGAAGTTGAGGGTGATGGTATCCCCCTCCGCCGACGCCGCGCCGGCAAAACCAACGCACAAACTCATCAAAACCGCGACCACCAGCAGCACCGACCAGACCTTCTTCATGGTTTCTCCTCCTTAATTTCCAACGTGCGAAACATGCAGCTTTTCGCACATTTTCATCGCCGCACTCTCGGCAATTCAGCCAGCTATATCGTATCAGCGTTTCGTTTTCGTTACAACGGACCGTTGCGCTAAACGCAACGCAATCGCAAACCCCCGCGCCAGGGATTGGCGCGGGAGCGCGCCCAGCCGACATTGCCTTTCCTTCGGGGCCGACGGCCGCTCCGTTCGCGAAAGGCACGTCAATCCATCTCGGGTATCATGGTCTCCCTCACGGGCATGGACTCGCAATCCGGCAGGAACACTGTTTTAATCTCCTGTGGCTTGAAGTCGAGGCGCGCCTCACGGCCCGCGCAGCGGACCAATACATCCTTTGCGCCCTGCCCGGAGGCGTCAAAGAGCCTGAGAATATATCCATCGTCCGCCTCCGCGCGCTTGAGCACCTCCGCGATGACGCGGCCGCCTGCGATTTCCATCCCGCTCTGCCGGAGCGGCAGGCGCCCTTTGTGGTAGGTTTCGACGATCATCTCCGGCGGCTGATTCAAAAGCCGGGCGGCGCGCACGATCCCGTCCATGGATTCCGGGTGGATCAAAAGCGCGTAGCGGAATTCGCTTACACCCTGATCCATGTACTCCATCAGGCCGTCCCGCTCGCCATAATGATCGGCAAAGGCAGGCGTGCGGACCGCCGTCATCCGAAGGGTTTGGCCCTTCATGGAAAAGCTGTACTTTGCGTCGTTGAGCAGCGCGAACCGGGGCGCGCCGCCTTTTCCCACCGCGACCCACTGCTGGGCGGGCTCCTCCAGCCCGTCCGGCTGCTTTTCGATGAACCCATAGGGCATGGAATAGACCGGCCTATCGCCCTCCTCCGTCAGCGGGAAGCAGAATTTGATCTGCCGGTGCCGGAGGCGTACGTCCATCCGGACGCATACGTCCAGCTGGGCGCGGTCCGCCATCAGGCTGTAGTCCCGGCGGATCAGCGTGTCCTCAAACTGTTGCTCCACCCGGAGAGCGGCGCGCAGCGGCCCGTTTTCGGTTATGCGGAAGGTGGGGTTCCCAAACTGCCCGATCTCTCTGGAAAACTCGAAGATGTTGTGCGCCCAGGTGTCGCTGTCCGATTCGTCTACGACCGAGGCGCGGCAAGGCCCGGCGAGCAGCGCTTCTCCCCGGGCTTTGTCCAGAATGGAAGAAATCTCACCCGTCTCCGGGGAGAATTCCACGCGAATCCGCGAATTCTCCAGCGCGTTTTCACCGGCGAAAACTTCGCCCCCGCCCCTGACCCGCTCAAAGGTTCTCGTCTTGAATATCCAGTAGACGGCGTAGCCCAGCGGCGGGAGTTGGGCCGGAAACAGCGCATTGTAAAGGTCTCCGGCGTTGGTCTGACCGCCGCGCACCCTTTGAACGGGCACCGGTCTTCCCTCGTGGTTTGTCGCGCCGGCGATCTCCTTGTTGATTCGGATACTTGCCTCCACCGCGAAAGAATGGGGGTTGAAGATCACGACCGGGACACCGCGCTCCTCCCGCTCCCACAACACCCAGTCGCTCTCCTTGGACAGAACCGGGGCCATCCCGCCGGAAGTGTCCACGTTCCAGGAGATCTTCTGCAGCGCGCCGTTGGCCAACTCCGCCGCGATGTTCAGCGTCTCGCCGAACGCTTCGGTTGCGTCCTCATAGGCCTCCTTGACGCAGCAGCCCGCCAGAATGTCGTGGAACTGGTTGAACAGCAGCTTGCGCCATGCCCGCTCCAGAAGCGCCTTGTCATAAGGATGCTCCATGAGCATATGCGCACAGGCCATCAGCTTCTCGGCGGTCAGAAGACGGTTTTCGGCCCGGCGGTTCAGCGCTTTAACGGCCGAGTTGGCGGCGTAGCAGCCGCTGGCGTGGTGCTGCAGATCGTCCGTTATCGTCATCAGTCCGTCGGCGGGCGCGGCGGAAAAATACGCGTCAGGCGAGGAGAAGCACACGGCGCCGCGATTTTCATTTTTATACGCGGTAATGGCCTTGAGCGCTTTGATGGTCGGACCGCCGCCGTGGTTTCCGACGCCGTAAAAACACATCATTGGAAGGTTCTCGCGCTGCGAAAGCCCCTGTGTTTCCAGAATCTTGACCACGGCCACATGCAGGCCGGGGTAATCGCGCATGTCCAGGTGCCGCGTCCACTCGCCGTAGCTGATGGGGATGCGGAACGCGCGCACCGTGCTGCCGTCGGGGCTGCGCCAACGAAACAAACTCGCCGGGATGTCCTTCTCCCGCTCGTCCGGCCGCATGAACACATAGTTGTCCATGCCGGATTTGACCAGAATCTGGGGCAGCATGCCGTTGTGGCCGAAGGAGTCCACATTGTAGCCCGCCGTGGCAATACGACCGAATTTTTCCTGAAAATACCGCTGGCTGTACAGCGCGTGGCGGCAGAAGGATTCCCCGGACGGGATGTTGCAGTCCGGCTGCACCCAGAAGCCGCCCACCAGCACAAGCCTTCCCTCGGCAATCCTCTTTCGCAGTTCCTCAAACATCTCCGGCGCGCTGCGCTCGATCCAGTCAAAGTACGCGGCGCAGGCCGAGGTGAAAACGAACTCCGGAAACTCGTCCATGCGGTCCAACGCGGCCCGGTACGTGGCCTTGATCTCCGCCAGCCCCTCCTGCCACCGCCATAGCCAAACCGGATCGATGTGCGCGTTGCCAATCATGTGGATGGTCTGTTCCATAAGGCTTCCTCCTTTGCCAAATGGCGCGATGCCCGCAAGGGGTCGCGCCATCCTGAGTAAATTCTGATTGTGCCGCCGGGGATTTCGCTCTCCCCCAGACGTTTTTGTAAGCTTCAGCGTCCTCTTCAACCGTTCCCGGTGATTACCAATAGCGCACGTCCATCCGCCTGCCCTGTTCCGCGCTCTCGATGGCGGCATAGACCATCGCGATGCTCTTGATGTTGTCCGTGCCGTCCGTCATGCACTTCTTGCCCGAATCCAGCGCCTGGAACATGCTCTCGATGCATCCGGAGTGCCAGGTCAGCCCTTCCAGCGTTTTCGAGGGATTGATGGTGTTAAAGTTGATGTTGCCGTTGTACACGTTGAAGTTGTGCTCCTCCTGGATGGAGCCCGCTTTCAGTTGGCGCGCGTGGATCACGTTGTTCTCATCCCAATATGCCACGCCGCGCTCGCCCTCGGCGCGCCAGCGGCCCTCCCAGGTGGTCATCATCACGCGGGAGGCCCAGTATCCGATGTATACGTAGCGAATATCGTTTGTCATCTGGAAGACCGCCACCGCTGCGGGCTTGCCGGTAAACCAGGAGCCGGGGATGGTGAAGTCCTCACAATACACGCACACGGGGTCTGCGGAGAACATGTAGCGCATCATG
>CALGYL010000169.1 GCA_937934775.1 uncultured Clostridia bacterium | reverse complement strand
GCATCGGCTCCTCCTGGCGCGTGGTGGTAGAGACCGCGGACTGATTCAAGTCTCATACAAAACTCAACCCGGCGCGAAACGCGCCGGGTTATTCTTTGAAAACACTTCCTCAGAACGGCTTGATATCACGAACTCAAGCGGCTCCCCATGTGATCATGCGCATCAGGTTTACGCGTTTCGAAATGGGTTAACGCCCTTCAGCCAACCTTTTTCCTTCCAATGTTCCCGGTCACGCTCGTTCCAGGCGCCTTTTTGCATCGCCGACCGAATGCCTAGAAACGCAATTCGCCGAACCGGAGAACCGAAGCGCCGGTGCGCCGCCCGAAGCACGCGGTCCGCCGCCTTCTCCGCCTGACGTTGCATGCGCATCCGGTTTTTCTCAGACACTTCGTTCCATCCGATGGCCGCCACGGCCAGCTTCATGGAAAACGCGTGCCGGACACCCCAGAAGCGCAGGCTGTTTCGCATGGCCTTGGTCGCGCCGCCGAGTCCCGCGCCCGCTGTGGTCGAAACCGTCAGCCCAATTTTCCCGAACATCCTCGGATCGGGGCGGTGAACGATCCAGCGATAGCACAAATGATCCAGCATCGTCTTCATACTGCCGCTGACGTCCAGCGCGTAGACCGGCGAGGTCAAAACGACCAAATCGGCCTCGGCGGTCGCCTCCGCGATGGGCGCGACTTTGGCCGCGTGGGGGCAGGTATGCTCACCGTTTACAAAGCAGGAGAAGCACCCAAGGCATAGCTCCGGCATGTCCCTGGGCAGGAAGAATTCCTGAGTTTCCAGCGGACAGCGCCTGGCAAGCACCTCGCGGAAGAGATCCGCAAAATGCCAGGTGTTCCCCCGGTGATTGCTCCCGTGCACCATCACCAGCTTCAATGTCTTTCCCCCTTCCGGATGTACCCGCATCAGCCGAACCGGTAGCCGGTCATGGACAGGGAACCCAGCACCCGCTTTTTGCAGAAAACCTGCGCCGCATCGCCCGGCTCCCGGGCGCCCAGCGCGTACAGGAGCGGATAGAAGTGATCGGGCGTTGGGAATGCCTCCCGGGCGCTGTGCCCGGCGCGCTCAGAATGCACGACATCCTGCGGCCGGTCTTCCAAAACCGCGCGGCAGACGTACTCGTCAAACTCGTCCGCCCAAGGCAGGCCGCCCTCCCTGTCCCAATCCACCCGCCCAAGATTGTGTACCACGTTGCCTCTGGCCAGGATCAGGACGCCGTCCTCCCGCAGGGGTTTCAGCGCCTGTCCCATCCGATAGTGGGCGTCCGGAGGCGCATTGTGGTCAATGCTGAGTTGCGTCACAGGCACGTCCGCGGCCGGAAACATGTGGCACAAAACCGACCAGCTTCCGTGATCGATGCCCCAACTGCCGTCCTGCACCGCCTCCGGTAAAAGCTCCATCACCTGCGCGGCCAGTTCCGGCGCGCCCGGCGCGGGATACTTCAATTGATAAAGCGGCTGCGGAAAGCCGTACATGTCGTAGATCTGGCGCATCTGCGCGGCCGCGTTCACCCGCGTACCTGACACATACCAATGGGCGGACACCGCAAGAATCGCGCGGGGCCTGGGCAGCGCTTCGCCAAGCGCCCGCCATGTCCTGGAGAATTCGTTGTCCTCAATGGCGTTCATCGGCGAACCGTGGCCGACGAACAGAACCGGCATTTTCATTATTTTCCCTCGCTTTGGCCGGAATTCCGGCATTGGCCGTATCGCATCGCCAGGTTCATTCATGCGCGCCGGGCGTCATAAGACAGTCCGGCCGCCTCTTTCTCATGTCCATATAACAAAGGTAGTGATCTCGGAAGGTGCGCTCCCGCCGGTAGGCGGCGATGATATATCCGCGCTTCAGGTACAGTTCCACCGCGGGGAGCGACGCATCCAGCCGCGCCTCGTCGTACTCCTGAAACACCTGCGCCTCCAGAAAATCCATGACGCGGCTGCCAATCCCCTTTCCTTGATGCCGGGGCAGTACGAACAGCCGCGTAAGGTAGTCCCCTTCCCTGCTGCCGGTGGCGACAAATTCGCCCCCTTCCTCAAACAGGTAGACCTCGCCGCGCTCGATCGCCTTTCCGATGGCTTCCCGGGCGTGGTAATCCAGAAAGAACTCGATCGCGCCCTGTGGATAATAGGCCGGGTATATGGCCTGGATGGTGCCCTGCACGATGTCCAGAACGGTGTCCAGGTGGCAAAGGGTAGCCGGAACGGGCTGCATAAATTTCTCCTCAAATCTCCTCGATGAAGCTGTGCAGGCAGGTGAGCGCCGCGCCCATCGCCGCGCCCGTCTGGGCGCTTACGCGCACGTACTGGCCCGACCGCTCGAAGATATTGCGCACCGCCGTGCGGGTCCGCAGTTCCTCCAGATAGGGCGGCAGAAACCTGCCCAGGTAACCCCCCACCACCACTTCGCAGTCGTAGGCGCAGCGAATGTTGTTGATTAGGAGCGCCAGATGCCCCAGATACTTGTCCCAGACCGCGCGGGCGTTTTCGTCGTCCTTCTTCAGCTGCCGGAAGAATCCCTCCAGCGTGCCGCCCACGTCCGAAAGAATCCTCGTGTTGACGTAGCAATAGGCGCAGCCCTTTTGGCCGCAATAGCAGAACTTGCCATTCGGAACCAGCGTCATATGGCCGAACTCGGCAGAATGCTGATCATCGCCCCCGAACATGCGCCCCTCGATCAGTATAGACCCGCCGACGGTGTTGCTGACCGACAGGTACACCAGGTTTTTTAGTCCCTGCCTGCTCCCGATGGGATTGCCCGCCCAGAATTCGGCGTAGCCGCCGGCGTTGGCATCGTTGAGCAGGCGGCAGGGCCGCGGGATGTACTGTTTGAAGCTATGCAGCTGGACGATGCGTTTCCCCAGCGGGTCGGCGTTGGTGGTGGACTGGCCATCACCCGCGATGATCGCGGGCAGCGAAATGCCCACGCCCACCAGCTCCTCCGGCACTACGCCCGCCTTTTCCAGATGGTCGCTAAGAAAGCGGCCAACCTTTTCGTAGTATTCCGGGCGATCACTGAAGGGCAGCCGGGATTTTGCGTTCAGCACCGCCTGTCCTCTCAGGCCGAGGATAGCGAGGCTGACGTCGGCGCGGGTCACATCCAAGCCTGCCGCGAAGCAGGCGCGGTCATTGACATTATAGGCGCGGGCCTTGCGCCCGCCGGTGGACTCACGCATGCCCTCGATGACGACCAGTTTCCGCTCGGTCAGCTCGTTCAGGTTCTGAATGACCGTTGGCGCGCTCATGTCAAGCGCCACGGAGAGATCGCGCACCGACGCCGATCCGCGCTCCATGAGGTAAAAAAACACCGCCCGCATGTTGAGGCGCTTGACCGAGATGTTGCTGACGCCTTGTTTGTCCATGCCTACGCTCGCCTTCATCCCATGATTTTTCATTATACACCCGTTTCACAGCCTTTGCCCAGCCTCTGGGAAAAGTTCGCGAATGGTGCGCAAACCAAACCTCGGCGCGTCCGATTCGGAGCGCTGAACAATCCGTCCGAAGCGCGGCGCGTCCGAGCAGATTATAAAGAAGGGCTGTCGTAAGTTCATCTTTCTCCACCCAAATATCAAAGATGATCTCGCGACAGCCTTGAAACCAAGCTATTCGAACACGATAACGCCTTTGACGACCTCGTTGGCGCGCTCGGAGACGATCTTGTAAGCCTCCGGCGTCTGCTCGAAGGTGAAGCGATCGGAAATGATGCCGGAGATGTCAATGGAACCCGCCGCGACGGCGTTGATGGCGATGGGGTAAATGTTGCGGTAACGGAAGATTGAAGTGATGGTCAGCTCATGCACGCTGACGAGGTTGAAGGGCAGGGCGTTCAGTTCGCTGTCCCCCAGACCGACCACCACAATCTTGCCCGCGATCGCCGCGGCCCGCATCGAATCGGCCACGGTCTTGCTGAACCCGGCGCAATCCAGAACCACCTGGGCTCCCTTGCCACCGGTCAGCTTCATGACTTCTTCCACAACGTCCTTTTCCCTGGAGTTGATCGGAATACCGCCCAGCTTTTCCGCCACCTTGAGCCGGTTGGGCAGAATGTCCGCCACGATCACTTTGGCCGCGCCGCAGGCCTTGGCGGCCAGAAGGGACACGAGGCCAATGCAGCCCGCGCCGAACACGAGCACCGTGTCGCCCAATTTCACGCCGCCGGTCAGCGCCGCGTTGATGCCGATGGCCAGCGGCTCGATCAGCGCGCCCTCAAGGGAGGACACGTTTTCCGGAAGTTTGAAGGCAAATTCCGCCGGGAAGGACACGTAGTTCATCATACATCCGTCATAGGGCGGAGTGGCGAAAAACTTCACATCGGGGCAGAGGTTATATCGGCCGCTGCGGCACTGCTCGCACTTGCCGCAGGGCACGCCCGGTTCCAGCGCCACACGGTCGCCCACCCGGAGGCCCGTCACGCCCTCACCCAGTTCCACGATGGTTCCGGCGCACTCATGCCCCAGAATGAATGGGAAATCCACCACAAAATCGCCGATGCGGCCGTGGTTATAGTAATGCACGTCCGAGCCGCAGATGCCCACCGCTTCCAACTTCATCAGGATTTCTCCCGGCGCGGGCGCGGGCATCGGTGCATCCTGAAATTCCATCGTTTTGAGCTTCGTCAGCACGCAGGCCCTGTTCTTTCCCTCCATGTCGTCTTCCTCCTCTTGTGGTCGTCCTCATTCCCGTGTGAAGGTATCCCTGTGCCCGCCGGACTAGTGCCGGCAGGATTCCGATGCGGGAAGACCGCTTCTCCATAATCCCCGGGTTCACGCAGGAGAGCGGTGGAAGCTTTTTGAAAACGTTTATATAAAGTATTATATTGAACCTGCCGCCCTTGTCAATCCCCCCGCTCTGTTTTTCCGGCGGGCGCACCGAGAAAATCTCCCCTGCCCGCGCAGGCGCGTAAAATCACGCCTGTCCGGCGGACAGGAAAACGCGCATCGTTTTATGGGCGGGCGGGAAGAATATGATCGAAAAAATCAGGAGGATCGAAGCATGGATCAGGAGAAGCCGTTCATCGGTGTGGGCCACAATCCGGAGGGGCCGGATCTGCCGCTGGGTTTTGGCATGCTGCTGGCGCAGGAACCGGAGGCGATCTCCCGGTATGGCGCCCTGACAAAGGAAGAAAAGTCGTCGGTCATCCGCTATATCCAATCGGGCGCGACCGGCGAGGACGCGAAAAACCGGATCGCCGACGCCGTCATCGGGCTTCGGGACGGCAACATGGGCTTCATGAACGGGAACCGATGATTTGAGGCGTCGCCAAACAACAGGGAAGAAAGCCCGCGGCAAACAGGTTGCCGCGGGCTTTTCGCAATCGAAAGATGCGAAGCAGATCTTGTTCAATTGCCTTTTAGATTGCGCGCTCCACCTTGCCGCTGCGCAGACAACGGGTGCAAACGCTCATCCTCTTCGGCGCGCCAGCGACGACCACCCGCACGCGCTGCGTGTTGGGGGCCCAAGTCCTGCGCGTCTTTTTGTTGGAATGGCTGACGTTGTTCCCGCTCGAAATGCCCTTATGGCACACTTCGCAAAATTTGCCCATCTGCTACACCTCCTTCAGGCGTCAATTACATCAAAACAGCAGTATTATACCACCCGCGAGATTGGATTGCAAGCCCTAAAGATGTAAAACTTGACGAACACGGGGCGGCGATGTAAAAACGCACGCCGGTGCTTGCATGCCCCAGAAAAAAACTGTATACTAATGGATGCAGGGCGTTAGCCCTCCAATGGAGGAACAGCTATGGATTGCAAGTTCAAAACCGATCTTGGCACGGTCACCGTGAACGAGGAAGTATTGCTCAAAGTCGCCGGATATTCGGCGCTTGAGTGCTACGGCATCGTGGGCATGGCCGCGAAACGGACCACGGACGGCTTTGTACAAATGCTGGGCCGCGAAAATCTTGGCCGGGGCGTCAGAATCCGTCCTGCCGCTGAGAGCGTGGACGTCGATCTGTTCATCATCGTGGAATATGGCATTTCGATCAGCGCCGTTGCCGAGACAATCATTGAAACCGTAAAATACAAAATCGAGCACCTGACTGGCATCAAGGTCAATCGCATCAACGTGTCCGTGGAGGACATCCGCGTCTGACGTTCATCCGCAGGGGCTGGGAGGGAATTCTTTTGCCGATTCAATCAATTGACGGGATGATGCTCAAGGATATGTTTTTATCCGGCGCGGCGCTCCTCACGAAGAACCGCGAGAGCATCGACGCGCTCAATGTGTTCCCCGTGCCCGACGGGGATACCGGCACCAACATGACCCAGACCATGGCCACCGCCGTCAAGGAGCTGGCCAGCCGCACCTTCCCCACCGTGTCGGATGTGGCGTCCACCGTCGCCAAAGGCGCGTTAAAGGGGGCCCGCGGCAATTCCGGCGTCATCTTGAGCCAAATTCTGCGGGGCATCTCCCGCGCTCTCGAGGGCGTGGAGGAAATGGACGCGCAGACGTTTGTCCGCGCGCTTCGCAGCGGCGCCGACACCGCCTACAAGGCGGTCATGAAGCCCAAGGAGGGCACCATCCTGACCGTGGCCCGCGTGATCGCGGAGGAGTTGGAGCGCGAAAAGACTACGGACATGCTGGAGCTGATGCGAAAAGTGCTGTCCGTGGGTGACGCCATCCTGAAACGTACGCCGGAGATGCTGCCCGTCCTCAAACAGGCGGGCGTGGTGGACTCGGGCGGCAAGGGGCTGATGGTCGTTTACGCAGGCTTCTACGCCGCGCTCAGCGGCGAACCCGTGGAGCAGATTTCCTCCGGACAGGCGCAGGCCGCGCCGCTGCCCGGCGAATTTGTCGACGACCATGAGTCGCTCGGCGAAATCAAATACGCCTATTGTACCGAATTCATCGTCTCCCACCCCAAGCCCGACCTGAAAGACAACGAGGTCGCGCGCCTTCGCAAGCGCCTGGAGCGCATCGGCGACTGCGTGCTGGTGGTGGGCGATCTGGAAGTCGTCAAAGTGCACGTGCATACCAACGAACCCGGCAGGGCGCTTCAGATGGCGCTGGAACTGGGCGAATTGGACTATATCAAGATCGACAACATGCTGGAAGAATTCCGCGAACGCATGGCGAAAAGACCGCAGGAGCCAGAACTGAAGGAATTTGGCGTGGTGGCGGTGGCGCTGGGCAGCGGCCTGACGGAGATCTTCCGCGACATGGCGGTAGATCAGGTGGTGGACGGCGGCCAGACCATGAACCCAACCATCGAAGAGCTGGTGCAGGCCATTGATTCCACCCACGCGCGTCAGGTGTTCGTGCTGCCCAACAACACCAACATCATCCTGGCGGCGCAGCAGGCCAGCGAGCTGTCCGAGAAAAAGGTCTACGTAATCCCCACCAAGTCGGTGCCGATGGGCATCGCGGCGGCCATCGCCTTCATGCCAGACCTGTCCGGCGAAGAAAACGCTGAGCGCATGCGGGAAGCGGCGGAGCGGGTACACACCGCCTCCATCACCTACGCTGTGCGCGATACCACCTTTGACGACCGCGAAATCCACGAAGGGGACATCATGGGCCTGGTGGACAACCGCATCGTGCAGTTGGGCCACGACCCCGTCGCCGTGGCGGAGGATATCCTCCTGAACATGGTGACCGAGGACAGCGAGCTGATCACCATTTATTACGGCGAGGATACATCCAAGGAGCAGGCGGACGCGCTGCGTGACAAGCTTGCCGAAGCCTTCGACTTTTGCGACGTGTCCGTCTATTCCGGCGGACAGCCGCTGTATTACTATCTGATCGCGGTGGAATAATGGACGTAAACCTCTCAAGCATCCGCGGCATCGGAAAAACGCGGTTACAGGCGCTCAAGGCGGACGGCATAGAAACCGTCCGCCAGCTTTTATTGCGCCTTCCGGCGGAATACCGTGTCCTGACCCGCGTCACACCCATCGACGCGCTTCAGGAAGGCGAAACGGCGGTGGTATCCGGGCGGATCGAGACGCCGCGCACCTTCCGGAAGGGGCATCTGTCCATTACCTCTGCGAAGGTATCCGATGAAAGCGGCACCATCCGGGCGGTGTGGTACAACCAGCCATGGCTGGAAAAGGCAATGGCTGACGGCCGGGAGGTGCTGCTCTACGGTCGCGTGGAGCGCAAGGGCGGCCTGCAGTTGGTCAGCCCCTCCATCGAAAAGGAGCGCGGCATCGTGCCGGTCTACCGAAAAACCGCCGACATCCCCGGCGCGGTCTTCCGGGACATCGTCGCCCAGGCGCTGGGCGTGATGGAGGGCCAGTGGCCGGATGAGCTGCCCGAAACACTGCGACTGCGGCACGGCCTCTGCGAGCGCAACTTCGCGATGCGCGCCGCCCACCTGCCGGAGAGTATGGAAGCGCTGGAGGTTGCGAAGCGCCGTCTGGCGTTTGAGGAACTGCTCCTCTACCAGGTGGGGCTTTGGCTCCTGCGCGGACGAAAAGGCGCGGGTGTGCGGATCCCGTGCCCGCCCGAGGAGATCGAGGCATTCTGGGCATCTCTCCCCTACCGGCCCACCGGAGCGCAGGCACAAGTACTTGCCGAGATCGCCCGCGATATGGAGGGCGAAGCGGCGATGGCGCGGCTGGTTCAGGGCGACGTGGGCTGCGGCAAGACCGCGATCGCCATGGGCGCGCTGTACCTGGCCGCAAAGCATGGCTTCCAGGGCGCGCTGATGGCTCCCACGGAGGTGCTGGCCCGCCAGCACTACGAGACCGCCAAGCAGATCCTGGAGCCGCTTGGCGTCGCCTGCGGCCTCCTGACAGGCAGCATGACGCTCAAAGAACACCGGGAAGCCCATCAGTCCATCGCCTCCGGCGCCTGGCGGGTGGCCATCGGCACCCACGCGCTGATCTCGGAAAAAGTTGTTTACGAAAACCTGGGCCTGGTGAT
>CALGYL010000168.1 GCA_937934775.1 uncultured Clostridia bacterium | reverse complement strand
ACTACCAGCGCCCGTTCATGCACATTGCGAACCCAGCGACTACTGTAGTGCAAGTCTGTAGCAATCTCGTCCCAGGACAGGAAGCACAGGTACCTCTTTTCAAGGATCAGTCGATAGTTTTCATTGCGCACGTGGTCGATCAGGGCGGCGATGTCCATTTTCAAGTTGACCATTTTGTCAATCTGTTGATTGATTTGTTCCTCGCCCTCCATCAACCGGATGATGCTGTCCTCAAGAGAGGTCACGTTGCGCGTATGCGAGACAGGCTCTCTGTCATAAGATGCTGTGACCTTCTGTGTCAGGGAACGTAGATTTTCCACTTGCCGGAGTTTGCTGTTAATCCACTGGTCGAGCCGATACGCTTGTCCGAGATATTCTCTCGCCGTCATTCGTTCTACCTCCTCAGTTGAGCCCTGACCGCGTCAATTAGCGCGGCCTGGGTCTTGTCCTTTTGTTGCAGGGCGGCGACGATCTGTTCGTCGATGGTGCCCTTCGTGATGATGTGGTGAATGACCACGGTCTCGGCCTGCTGCCCCTGGCGCCATAGCCGGGCGTTGGTCTGCTGGTACAGTTCCAGGCTCCAGGTCAGCCCGAACCAGATCAGCGTGGAGCCGCCCGCCTGCAAATTGAGCCCGTGCCCAGCGGAGGCGGGATGGATGAGCGCGACTGGCAGCTCGCCGCGATTCCAGCTCGCGATGCTCTCCGAAGTGTCCATCCTGGAAAACGGGATGTGGCGCGCTTTCAGCCTCGCGGCGATGCGCTCCAGATCATGCTCGAACCAGTACGCCACGAGAACGGGCTTGCCGTTCGCGCCCTCGATCAGGTCTTCCAACGCATCCAGCTTGCGGTCGTGGATGCGGCGGACGGGAGGCGCGCCGCCGTACTTGCCGGCGTCTCCGTAGGCCGCGCCGTTCGCCATCTGGCAGAGCTTGCCCGACAGCGCGGCGGCGTTGGCGGCGGTAATCTCGCCCTCCGTTAAGGGCAACACGAGGTCTCGTTTCATCCGGTCATAACACGCCTGTTCCGGTTGGGACATCCACACGGGGAACTCCACCATCATCAGCTCCGGCATGGTTAAGTGGTCTGTGGACTTCATCGAGATCGTGATGTCGCCGATGCGCCGGTAGATCTCATCCTCCGCACCGGGCTTGGGCTTGTAGCTGAAGATCACCTGACCGTTGCGCTTGTCGGGGATGAAGTAATCGGTTCGGTACTGACCGATGAACCGCCCAAGGCGCTGCCCCATGTCCAGCAGCCGGAACTCCGCCCAGAGATCCATGAGGCCATTGCTGCTCGGCGTTCCCGTCAGACCGACGATCCGTTTGATCTTGGGGCGCACCTTCATCAGCGCCCGGAACCGTTTCGCCTGATGGTTCTTGAAACTGGAGAGTTCGTCGACCACCAGCATGTCGAAGCCAAACGGGACGCCGCTTTCCTCGATGAGCCATTGAACGTTTTCCCTGTTCAAGACGAAGATGTCAGCCTCGGCTCTGAGAGCGCTGCGCCGCTCCTGTTCCGTGCCGACCACCACCGATACCCGCAAGTTTTGCAGATGTGCCCATTTGCCAGCTTCCTGCTTCCACACATTCGTGCAGACTCGAAGGGGCGCGATCACTAGCACCTTGCTCACGTCGAAGTAGTCAAACATCAGGTCAAATATGGCGCTCAGCGTGATCGCCGTCTTGCCACAACCCATCGAGAGGAACACCGCGCTCACGGGATGGCTCTCGATGAAGTCGGTGGCGAATACTTGATAGGCGTGTGGTTCGTAATTTAGGCGTACCATGACGGCATCTCCCTTTCCACAAGGTCGGCGATGAAATCGCGTCCCTTCGCCGTCCACATCAGAAGCGGTACATCGCGACCGGAACGGGTCGGGGTCAGCCTCACCTCCGCGAGGTTCATCGGGAGATAGTCACTGTACAAACGCCACGGCGCTGTGCCGCCGGGAAGATACTGTACGCGGCAGGCTTCCAAGAACCTATTGATCTTCTGAGCCGATACGCCATACTCCTCGGCGATCTCACCGATTTTGTACAGGCCGACGGCGTTTGTCTGTCCTTCGTATTTGTCGGCGGTGATTTGCAATACCTTGTTTTGCGCTTCGAGCGCCTCCCGTTCTTCCTCTTTGGCGACGAGCGCAAGCAGCGCCTCTTTGTAGTTTCGGGGTGCGAGCCGGCGCTCCATCTCGTTGAATGCCGCAATGTAGGCTTTCTTGAACGCCATCGCTTTTTCGCCCGTGTAGCCCATGACCAGAAGCGCGAATCCGTCGCGGGTCATCAGGTAAACCGGCTGTTCGCGTCCGTAGCTATCCGCCTCAAAGATAGGTACAAAATTGTACCCATCTCCCCAGTCCGGGTCTTGCTCAATGATGCCACGAATATCACGCAGCACAATCTTGTGCTCCTTCTCAAATACTCGCGCGATGTCGCGGCTCGACACGACGGATTTGCCGTCGCGCTCGGTCAGCCCGAGATTCATCAGCTGGTTATCCATTTGCTATATCCTCCAGTATCAGTTTTATTTGTTCGGGGCGGTCGAGGACGAAAACCTGAAAGCCCAGCCGCCGTAGCATCCCGTGCCTTGATTCCTGTAAGGGGCGGGGCTTGCAGTTCGCCGCCTTCACTTCCACAAAAGCCAGCTTCCCGCCCGGAAGAAGTACCAGGCGGTCGGGCATCCCGTCGAAACCGGGGCTTACGAGCTTGAGCGCGATGCCCTCCACTCCCTTGACCGCCTGGACAAGTTTGTTTTCGATGGTCTTTTCTCTCATGCTTTTCTCCGCTTAGAATGATGGAACCACAGAACCTTATTTCCCTATACGCGCGCGCACATACATATGCGTACCTGATAACATCATCTTTCTTGTTATCTATTCTCATAGATTCATTCTGGTTCTGTCGTTCTATAACTTGATTTTCCTTTGTAATTACTGGGCTTTTGTGCGGAACAAGCGCCGGAACAAGCCCTGGAACCAACGCTGCTCGTTCCTTATTTGCGGCAGTAGGCCTTCTGCTTGCCGTAGAACGAGAAGTAATTCGATCCGTCCTTCGTTCCGTCATACTTTGTCCAACCCTCCAGTTTCCGCATGATAGCGCCGAGTTCATAGGAGTCCGCCTTTTTTAACGCCGCCGGGTCTTTGCCTAAGCACTCGCACCAGATTTCTAGGTTGCACACCAGCTTGCGTCGGACTGTGCCTTGTTTACCGATGCCGGCAAATCCGTTACCGGAGAGGAAATTGCGGCGCTCATAAATGTCGAGTTCGTTCCAATTGTCTGGCAACAAGGTATCAAGGTACTCCCGCACCAGGCCTTCACGCTCATCGGTCTCCATAGCGTCGGCCTGCTCCGCAATCGCCAGAAGCGCATCCGCGCCTTCGAGATACAGCTTTTCGCCGCGAGTGTAGAGCACAAGCGTTTCCGCCCATATCTGGGCGACTTCCTCCCTTGTGATCTGCCAAGCCTTTTTATGGGATTTGCCGCTGACGGGGATCGGCCAGAATCGCCTGTTGCCGGTGATGTCCCGCAGAAAACCGGACTCGGCGTTAGTTGAGCCAACGATGACGCACTGTCTCGGATGGCTTTCCACGCTCACACCGTAGCTGGCACGGTACTTATCGTCTACGCGGGAGATGAAAGATTTCACCGTCTCAACATCGGCCTTACGCATCCCAGCAAGCTCGCCAAGTTCCAGTATCCAATAGCCCTGCAGCTTTTCGGGACCCGCTTTGTCGCGCATGTCCGTGAGCGTCAGGCTGTCTGAAAACCACTCACCGGCCAGCTTTGCATAGAAGGTCGATTTGCCGATGCCCTGCGGCCCGTTTAGAATTGGAACGCTGTCAAACTTTGTGCCGGGGTGATAGATTCGGGCGACTGCCGCCACCATAGACTTGCGGCTGACCGCTCTCGTATAAGTCGTGTCCGCCGCGCCAAAGTAGTCGATGAACATCGTCTCCACGCGCGGGATACCGTCCCAATCCGGCAGCGCCTCCAGGTATTCCTTTATGGGGTGATATGCCTTTTCAGCGGCGACAGCCAGCACAGCGTCCTTTGTTTTCGAGGGCGAATAGAGGCCGTAGTTGTTGGACAGGTAAACCTTGAGAGCGGCGTTGTCCGAATCATTCCAGCCGCCTTTCAGTTGCTCCCACGGCAGACCGCCTTTCGCGTCGATGCCATCACGGTGGCAGTTAAACGCGATGTGCCGCAGCGCCTCGTCGTGCCGCAGGATGATAACGAGATTGTCGAGCGAGTCCTTGACGTGTCCATGTTTGTCCAGTTCCAGCGCCTTCTGCCAGTCCCCTTCGGAGAAATCTGCGAGATCGGAAGAGCACACGTCTGAACTCCAGTCACTTAGGCATCTCGT
>CALGYL010000167.1 GCA_937934775.1 uncultured Clostridia bacterium | reverse complement strand
ACATGGGAGCATAGCTCAGCTGGGAGAGCACTTGCCTTACAAGCAAGGGGTCACAGGTTCGAGCCCTGTTGTTCCCACCAACAATGCGGCCTGGTAGTTCAGTTGGTTAGAATGCCAGCCTGTCACGCTGGAGGTCGAGGGTTCGAGCCCCTTCCAGGTCGCCATCTGCCTTGGTAGCTCAGCTGGTAGAGCAGTAGACTGAAAATCTACGTGTCGGTGGTTCAACTCCGCCCCAAGGCACCAACCCCATGCGGTAGTAGCTCAGTTGGTAGAGCGCAACCTTGCCAAGGTTGAGGTCGCGAGTCCGAGTCTCGTCTACCGCTCCAGACAACCAAGATGGGCGGGTGCAAGCCCGCCCATCTTGGGTTTCACAAAACCTGGCGTGATAGCCAAGTGGTAAGGCAAAGGTCTGCAAAACCTTTATTCACCAGTTCAAATCTGGTTCACGCCTCCAAGCAAAAGCTCTTGAAAACAGATTGTTTTCAAGAGCTTTTGCTTCTAGCGGCTTCCCCATTTGACGACTGCGCCGTCTATGACGAGGATATCTATTGCATAACATTGACATACGGCTCGAATTGATGTAATATCCACCGGGAGGTGTTCCTATGAATCGTTCGATCAAGGCGCTGGTTGTCGCGGTGCTGGCATTGGCTGTCGGCATGAGTTTCGTCACAGCTTTTGCTCAGAAAAACGGCACGCATGCCAAACCGACTAAAGCGCCGCAGGTCACCATCGAAGGCATTGCCCTTTCACTGACCGACAAGGAGGGGAATCTCCTAACGGCTGGCGATGACGGTTCGAACACGCTTGTAGGCGGCCGGAGGTATATAATCAAGGCCACCACCACGCCCGAAACCACCAACCCCTCGCTCCGCTGGCGGTCCAACAAGCCTTCCGTAGCATCTGTAAGCAATCGCGGCGTTGTATACTGCAACCGGTCGGGTACGGCTATCATCACCGTCTCCAACAAGTCCGGCAGCGTCTCTGAGACAATCACACTGAATGTCAAGAAAAACATGACCGACATTGACACCACCGCCAACAAAACCGTCAAGAAGATCTATTTGAAGGGCAACAACCTTTGCATGGACGTCGTCCTCGTTAATTCGACAGCCGAAGCCATTGAAACGGCGCCCGACCTGAATTTCTTCTTGAAGCTCTTTGATGCGACAAGTTACACGGACCTGGGCGTCAAGTCCGGCCACCTTCGCAAGACCATTGCCGCCGGTGAAACCGGAACGGCTGTCTACAAAATCCAGAAGGTGAATTCGAGGACGATCTGGCTGCTGGGAGCCAGCGCAAACTGCCAGCTGCCGTAAATCCCGCCCCGACGGCTTGCGGTCAACGGACGCCATCGAATCACATAAACCGCGGATTCAATGGTTGGATGATGTCAATCTGGCGATGCGTACGTCGTTCTGCATCCCTTTGCGGCCGCCCGATGTGGGCGGCCGTTCCTTTGCCTCACCCGGTGCCGCCTGTCAAAGCATGCCTTTCGCAAGACGCGCAAACCGCTCACAGGCATCCGCCGCCCAGTGCCTTGACAAAAAACTCCGGAAGCCTTATACTATTTTAATTGATCGGCCATATTTCAGTCATTTTTGCATGGTTTGTCAAATTCTCTGATGCGGGCTTTCCGGATGCCGATTCTCAGCAATTTGCGCCCTGCGGCTCGTTCAGAACGGAGGTTCCCATGATGATTGGACCGGGACTTCAAAAACTTGGACAAGAACTGAACCTGAAGCCATCCGGCGGCAAACTGTGCGGAATCATTCAAGGGTTCCCCGCCGCACTGTGGGAAGGCGTGGGCTACAAGGCCGTAACGCTGGGCCTCGGGTCCTATGATAAGGAAGGCGTCAAGCCGCCCGATCCCGAAACGCTGCTCACAAAGCCCCGCACCGGCTACCGGATCATTCAGTATGCCACAAACGGGCCGGTGCTGGCGGTGGTGTTCTACGATACCATTGGCACCATGAAGCGCATCCGGGCGTATCTTGAGGCCGAACTGCCCGCGCTCCGGAATGGCGGTTTCACCGGCGCGGCGAAATGCGCCAAATGCGGCGAAGCGATGGGCGATGAAACCCCGGCGCTTTTGATGCTTGGAGAGAACCCGATCGCGGTGCACGAGCGTTGCGCCTATGAGGCGCAATCGAACATCCTGCAATCGCTGGACGAAAAAGAGCGGGAGGAGCGGATCGCGGAAACGGAACTGCGCCATTCCACACCGCTGGCGCCGGTCGGGGCGGTCCTGGGCGGCATTGTCGGCTCGCTGCCTTGGATTCTTCTGACGGTATGGGGCTACGTTGCGTCCATCGCCGCCGTTCTGATCGCGCTGGGCGCCAGTTACGGGTATAAACTATTCGGCGGTCGGCCCGGAAAGAAAAAGCTCGTACTGGTGATCGTGCTGACGATTCTTCTGGTGCCGGTGGCCCATGTGGCCGGGACAATCTGCCAGTTCGCCTACCAGATCCACACCGGCGAGATTCAGACCGCCTGGGGAATCCCTCATGATGCCCTCGTCCCGTCCGACGCGCCGGGGATCTTCCTGGAAATCTTCGCCGATCCCGAGGGACGCGCGGAACTGATGGGTTCCTTCGCCAAGGACTTCGCGATGGCTTACCTGTTCACCGCGCTGGGCCTCTGGGCTGTGTGGCGCAAACTGGCCAGCGAAAACCTGAAACCGAAGCGCGCGAAGCTGAGCCGGATCGCGTAGCCAGATATGTAAAAATCCCCCCGAGGGCAGTCGTCCTCGGGGGGATTCGATTTGTCCGGCTATGAGTTCCACAGAATGATGCCAAGCACCGTCAGCGCTAGGCCGATCACGGCCGCCCAGAACCAGTAGGGCACGCAAAACAACAAAATCGCAAGACCTACGGCGATCATCAGCGCCGCCACCACCCGGATGTAGGAGGACTTTCCCCGGCCAGAGCACCCGCGCATGGACTCCACCCCCATGCCTCATGCTATGCCGCAGAGAAAAATCCGGTTCAAATCGCGCGAACCGACCCGCCTTCCACCAGCCTGCCCTCAACGATGCGGTATTCGCAGTCCTCGGGATCCTCCAGAAGTCTAAGCATCAGTTCCACGCCCGCCTTTGCGATCTCTTCCGCAGGCTGTTCCACGGTGGCCAGCGGCGGCTGCGTAAAGCTTGCCAGTTCGATGCCATCAAAACCGACGACGCTGACATCGCCCGGCACCGAACGTCCATTTTCGCTGAGCGCGCGCATAGCGCCAATGGCCATCACGTCGCTCATCGTAAACAGCGCGGTAAAATCCCGCCGTCTCTCCAAAAGCTCCAATCCCGCGTGGTACGCGCCCTCCATGCTGAAGGGACTGGCCACATAGAGTTCTTCCTCCAGCCGCAGCCCGCTCTCCGCCAGCGCGTCCCGTGCGCCCTGAAAGCGCAGCCCGATGCCGTCGCCCGCGCCTTCCCGGCCGCCCATCACGGCGATCCTCCGATGCCCGCGAGCCAATAGATGTTCCACCGCCATGCGCCCGCATGTCCTGTTGTCCACGCTGACGCTGGAGATCCCCGGCGCGCGGACGGTCGAGGCGTCCACCGTCACGAACACCGCTGGAATGCCCAGCTGCTGAACGTCGGCCTTGCGGCCTACGACATTACTGCCCAGAAAAAAGATGCCTTCCAGCTTCTTCTCAGCAACCAAGCGAAACGCGGCGTCCAGTTCCTCGCCCCGCTCATCGATAAACTCGATCAGGTATTGATGGCCCATCTCCCAGCCGTAGTCGGTCATCTGCTCGGCGATGCCGGTCAGAAAGCTATTGCGGCGGCCGCGCACAATGATCGCGGACAGTCCGCTGGCCCGCTGCTTCAGGTTTTTGGCGTTGGCATTGGGCGCATACCCAAGCTGCTCCACGATGCGCATAACGCGCTGCCGGGTCTCCTCCCCCACGTCTGGGCGGTTGTTGAGCGCGCGGGATACGGTGGAAATCCCCACGCCCGCCCGCTTTGCGATATCCCGGATGGTGTAAACCTTCATGGCGCTCCCCCCAGGCTTCCCGGAATCGTTTACGGACATGATACCCTGTTTTGTTGCTTTTTGCAAGCGCAGTGTTTATAATAACAGAAAAAGGAGGGCAGACAAGTGATTAAAAATCTGTTGCTGGACCTTGGCAATGTAACCTTCCAATACGACCCGCGGAAAATGACCGCGCCCTGGGTGGAAAACGAGTCCGACCGGGAGGAAATCGTTCAGGCGCTGTTTGCGCATCCCGACTGGGGCAAAGGGGATGACGGCAGTCTGACCGAGGCGCAAATTGAGAAAAACGCCCGCGGAAGACTTCCGGAGCGGCTGCACCCCGCACTGAAAAAGGTCATTGAGCATTGGCCCGAGTACCTTACGCCGCTGCCCGGCGCGGAAGAATTCCTTCTGGACATGAAGTCGCGGGGTTACAAGGTGTACGCCCTGTCCAACGCCCCGGTCCGCTACGCCGAATTCAAAAAGGACATGCCGATTTTGAAATTGTTCGATGGCGAGGTAATCTCCGCGCTGGTCGGTTGCTCAAAGCCCGGTCCCGAGATCTTCCAGTACGCGCTGAGCACCTTCAATCTGAGGGCGGAAGAATGCCTCTTTGTGGATGATTTGCCCCACAACGTAGCGGGCGCGGAGCTCTTGGGGATCCAAAGTCACTTGTTCAAGGGAGATTATCGGGCGCTCACGGCGCTGATCGAAGAAAAAAATAGTTAAGAGGCGCGTTTCGCGCCTCAGACCATCAACAAAGGCGCTCAGCCCTGTCGGGTTGGGCGCAAATTTTAT
>CALGYL010000166.1 GCA_937934775.1 uncultured Clostridia bacterium | reverse complement strand
GCGCGCAACCCTTCGCATTACAGGCGAATTCCTGGTGCCCGAGCGGCTGGTCGGGGAGGAGCGCAGCCGGACGGAAGCGGAATTGCGTATCGCCTTCGAAGTCTCGCTGGTTCGCGGACTTCCGAGGGCGGACGTAAAAATGACCCTCCAAAACACGGCGCAGGATCACCGCATTCGCCTGCGGATTCCCACCGGCGTCCGCGCGGGCTCCATCCTGTCCCAGGGGCATCTGGCGGTGCTTTCGCGCCCGGTTGAGCGGCCCCGGGAGATCGAGTCCTGGCTCCAGCCGCCCACGCAACTGCTGCCCTGCCGGGAATGGATCGCCGCCCGCGATGATGTCAGGGGACTTGCGGTCGCGATGAAGGGACTGTACGACTACGAGGCCACCCAGGACCCGCTCAGCGGCCGGACCGACCTCAGCGTGACGCTCCTCCGAGGATTCCAGATGATGGGCCGACGCAATACCCGCATGCGCGAAGGCGCGGCCTCCGAGGCGTTCGTAACGCCCGGAGCCCAGTGCCTGGGTAAGCAGGTGATCGAATGGGCGTACCTGCCCTATCGGCCGGAAGCGGACGACGCCGCGCCCTTCCTGCCCCTGGCGCAGAGCTTCCTGTATCCGCCGGTCGCCCACGCGATCCGGACAGATGGAAATCCGAACGGGCCGGAGGCGCTCCCCCACCCCTTCCGCTGGGACGCGCCCAATGTGCAGTTCTCCGCGTTCAAGCGCAGCATGGATGGCAAGGCGTACATCCTGAGGCTCTACGAAAACCAGGGCCGCAAGACCGATCTTGAAATCCGGCTGGACGGCTTCGCCTCGGCGCAGCTTTCAGACCTCGCCGAAGAGCCGCTCGCATCCCTGCCCATCGCGGACGGACGCGTTCGCCTCCCGGTCGGGCGCTACAAGGCCGTCACGATCCGGCTGAACGATTGAGCCTTGCCCGCTCCGGGCTTCCCGAATCGGGGCGCCGTGATCGCGCCGGGTGATTCGGCGGGCCGAACCCCTCCAGGCGCCGTCCCGCGCACAGGCATCGGCTGAAAACCCGGCCCCATCCCCCGTGCAACCGCCCTCGCCTTTGGCGGAAGCGATTGCCCCATCCCGTTTCCCTATGGTCGCGGACCATTCAATAAAACAAGGAGGAACCACGTCATGAAGAAACTTATGTCCCTGTTGCTCGCACTGATGCTGCTTCTGTCGGTCGTGCAGGTCGCGTTCGCCGAGGAGCCGGTGACGATCACCTTCGCGTTCTGGGACACGAACCAGGAACCCGGCATGCGCGCCATCGCCGACGCCTACACCGCCAAGCATCCCAACGTGACCATCGAAACCCAGGTGACCGCATGGGCTGAGTACTGGACCAAGCTGGAAGCGGCCGCGATGGGCGGAGAGATGCCCGACGTGATGTGGATGCACGCCAATCAGATCACCAAGTACGCCGAGGCGGGCTCGCTTCTGGACCTCACCGACCTGAACTACGACTACACCCCCTATCCGGAAGGCGTCACCAACCTGTACGTGTACAACGGTGTGCACTACGCCATCCCGAAGGATTACGACACCATCGCACTGGCCTACAACAAGGAAATCTTTGACGCCGCCGGCGAACCCTACCCGGACGACACCTGGGACTGGGCGAAGCTGCGCGAAGTCGCCATCAAGCTGACGAACAAGGAAAAGGGCATCTACGGCTTCGGCGTGCCCAACACCGATCAGTCCGGCTACCACAACTTCATCTACCAGAACGGCGGCTACGTCATCAAGGACGGCGTCTCTGGCTACAAGCTGCCCGAGACCCAGGAAGCCGTTCAGTTCTATGCGGACCTGCTGCTGAAGGACGGCGTCTCCCCGACGCCGGAATCCTTCACCGACATGGACGAGAACGACCAGTTCTGCGCCGGCAAGCTGGCGATGCTGAACGTGGGCAGCTGGATGATGAGCTCTTACACCCAGAACGAGCTGATCAACGGCAAGTTTGACCTGACCGTCCTGCCCAAGGGCAAGGTTCGCGCCTCCATCTACAACGGCCTGGGCTACGCCGGCGCCGCCACCACCAAGTACCCCGAAGTCGTAAAGGACTTCCTGGCCTTCTGCGGCACCGAGGAAGCCAACATCCTGCAGGCCAAGGCGAAGGCCGCCATCCCAGCCTACAAGGGCACCGAGCATTACTTCACCGATCAGTTCGACTTCAACATCAAGTGCTACTCTGACATGATCGAGTACGGCGTGCAGTCCCCCTTCTCGGCGAAGAAGTCGCTGTGGTACGACGCCCAGACCGAGATGATGACCAGCGTTCTGAGCGGCCAGGCCACCGTGGCCGACGCCTGTAACGCGCTGGACACCACCATCAACGAAACCGAGGCGGGCTGATCCATAAATGCCGGCAGGCAGTAAGCCGCCACGCCAGGACGCCGGAGGTTATCCTTCGGCGTCCTGGCGGACTTTCGTCTAGGAGGTGACCGGGCGATGACCACGGTAAAAATCACGCCCCGCAGGCGCGGCCGGCTGCTCAGGTCGGAATGGGCCTGGGGTTACGCGTTGATAGCCCCGACCATTGTTGGGCTGTGCATCCTGAACATCTATCCGTTTTTCAATTCCATCTGGCTGAGCCTGCAGAAGATGCAGGGCCTGACCCCACCCAAGTTCATCGGGCTGAAAAATTACCAGACGCTGTTTGCCGACAAGCTGGTGATGCAGGCCACGTGGAACACGCTGTACTTCATGGTGCTCACCGTGCCGCTGGGCGTTTTTCTGGCGCTGATCATGGCGACGCTGCTCAACAACAAGATCCGCGGCCGCGACCTCTACCGCGGCATCTACTTCCTGCCGCTGGTTGTGGCCCCCGCCGCGATCGCGATGGTGTGGCGGTGGATGTTCAACGCTGAAAACGGCATCATCAATCAGGCGCTGGGCGCGTTGGGAATCGCCGGGCCCAACTGGCTCAGCGATCCGAACACCGCGCTGATCTCCTGTGCGATCATCACAATCTGGAGCTCGCTGGGCTACGACCTGGTGCTCCTGCTCGCGGGCCTCCAGTCGATCCCGCAGAACTACTACGAGGCCTCGGAGATCGACGGCGCCGGGCCGCTACGCAAGTTCTTCCATATCACGGTGCCGCTGGTGTCGCCCACGCTCTTTTTCGTGGTGGTGCTCCGGGTCATGTCCGCGCTGAAGGTGTTCGACGTGATCTACATGCTGATCAAGGACTCGAACCCGGCGTTCAACAAGGGCGTGTCGCTGATGGTGCTGTTCTACCGCGAGGCGTTCGTCAAGTTTAACAAGGGTTACGCGTCCGCGATCGTCCTGTGGAGTTTCGTAATCATCGGCGTTTTGACCGCCGTCCAGTTCTTCGCCGAGAAGAAACTCGTCCATTACGATTGAGAAGGGAGGAGCCATGATGCAAGCCACCGCAAAAATCAAGGGAACGACCGGCCGAAGGCACAACATGTTTCTCCTTCACCTCATCCTGATCCTCGGCGCATTCACGATGATCTTCCCGTTTTACTGGATGATCATCACCTCCTTCAAAACCATCGGCGAATCCATTATGGTGCCGCCGACGATGTGGCCCTCCAGTTGGGCGCCGGTCAACTATCAGGAAGTGCTCAGGACGCTCCCGATGTGGAAGCTGTACTTCAATACGCTTTTGTTGATCGTCCTGCGCATTATATGCGCCGTGGTGTTCAGTTCCATGGCCGCATTCGCGTTCGCAAAGCTCCGCTTCCCGTTCAAGGGGCTCCTGTTCTTTATCGTCATCACCCAGCAGATGCTGCCGCCCCAGGTGTACATCATCCCCCAGTACCTGCAGTTGAGCAAGATCAACATGCTCAACAGCCACTTCGCGCTTTTGTACCCCGGTCTCGTCAGCGCATTTGGCACCTTCTTCCTCCGGCAGTTCTACCTGTCGCTGCCGATGGATCTGAGCGAGGCCGCGATGATCGACGGCTGCAACGTCGGCCAGACGTTTGTGAAGATCCTCCTGCCGCTGACCAAGACCGCGCTGATGGCGCTCTCCGTGTTCACCGCGATCTTCGCCTACAGCGAAATGATGTGGCCGCTGATCGTGAACATGAAGGTGGATATGATGACCTTGAGCGCGGGCATCAGCTCGCTGCAGAATCAGTACTTCACCAAGTATCCGCTGCTCATGGCCGGCTCGGCGATGGCGATGATTCCCATGCTGATCCTCTACCTGATCTTCCAGAAGCAATTTATCGAAGGCATCGCGCTGACCGGCACCAAGGCCTGAGCGCCGCCTGCAAGGAGTAAGAAAATGGCACGTAGATTCACGTTCATTGGCGCGGGAAGCTTCGGCTTCACCCGCGGGTTGATCCGGGACATCCTTAGCTTCCCGGCCTTCCGGGACAGCGAGCTCTGCCTGATGGACATCAGCGCCGAACGGCTCGACTACATTAAAACCGCCGTGGAGCGCATCATTCAGGCCGGTTCCTACCCCGCCCGTGTGACGGCGACGATGGACCGCGAGGAGGCGCTCAGAGGCGCGGACGGCGTGATCTGCACCATCCTGGCCGGGGACATCGACGTGTGGCAGCACGACATCCTGATCCCCAAGAAGTATGGCGTGGACACCAACGTGGGCGATACCCGCGGCCCCAGCGGCATCTTCCGCTACCTGCGCACGGTGAACCCCATCATGGACATCGCCCGCGACATCGCCCGGCTCTGCCCGAAGGCCGTATTCCTGAACTACACCAACCCCATGGCGATGCTCTGCCGCACCGTACAGGGTGAACTGCCCCAGCTGGTCACCAGCGGCCTTTGCCACAGCGTGCAGGGCACCGCGGCCATGCTGGCCAAGTGGATCGGCGCGGACATGAAGGACGTCAGTTACACCTGCGCGGGCGTCAACCACCAGGCCTTCTACACCAAATTCGAATGGAAGGGCCAGGACGCCTATCCGCTGATTCGCAAGGTGATCACCGAGAACGAAGCCGTTTACAATGAAGAAATCGTCCGCAACGAGATGTACCTGGCGCTCGGGTACTACCCCACCGAGTCCTCCGGCCACAACAGCGAGTACAACGCCTGGTTCAGAAAGCGCACGGATCTGATCGAGAAGTACTGTACCCACGGCACCGGCTGGAATCCGGGCGAATACGCCTACATCCTGAATGAGTACAGGAAGCGCGAAACCACCTGGAAGGGCGACATCGAAACCTGGCTCAAGGAAGAACCGGCGCTGGCTCGGGGCGAGGAATACGCCGCCTACATCTTCAACGCCATCTTTGGCGACAATACCCTCTTCGAGTTCAACGGCAACGTGCGCAATTTTGGGCTGATCGACAACCTGCCCCAGGGCGCGTGCGTGGAAGTGCCGGTGCTGGCCTCAAAGAACGGTCTGGAGCCAATCCACGTGGGCGCGATGCCGCCGCAGTGCGCGCTGCTCTCCGGAACAAGCGCCCAGATCGAGGAAATGGTCGTGCAGGCCGGCCTTACGGGCGACCGCGAAATGGTCTACCGCGCCATCTGCTACGATCCGCTCACCAGCGCGGTGCTGTCGCTCCGGGAAATCCGGGATATGGTGGACGAGATGTTCCGGCAGAACGAGGCGTGGCTGCCCCAGTTCCGGTAAGTACCCGGAACCGCTTGACCAAATCCGGCTTGTATTGAGAAACGGCGCCAAAGCGCCCGGCCGCCGGACTCTACGCGCCGGACTTCCCTTTTAGAATATGGAAAGCGGGCGGTTTCCCCATACCGGCGGAGCCGCCCGTCCAATTAACCGTTTCATCCGCCAGCGCGAATGCTGGCGGATGAAACTCGTTTTCGGCGTGCATGCCGCCGAAAACGGTTGATACCAATAGCAAACACGAATGCGTTGCCGCGGGGGTACTATCTCCCCAGTACGACAGGCGGCTGTACCATGCCAGTGGTTCCCCGACGGATTTTCGCCCGCAAAGTGGACGGCGCATTGACTTTCGGAGCACGATATTGTATAATGAATCAATTCAATATGGGTTCTTCCGGTTGGGCAGGCGACTGCTTCAAGATTTAGCTTTATGGGTGGGAAGCTTCTTTATGAAGCATTCCGCCTTTTTTATTTGCGGGTTTGCATGATCCGGCCTATGTACACCTGTGCACGTATGGCCTCGGATTCCATCGCCCGCGACGATTTCACAGAAAGGAAGGGATCACAATGGAATTCGGCGAGGGAGTCAAGGTTGCGCTGTTTGTGATGGCTCTTGTATTTTCGCTGCTCGCGTCAATCTACGCGTTGATCAAGCTGGCATCCGTCGCAATCCGCCGCTATTTCAGCGGGGCAGAGAAGCCTTAGGCAGGCGGCGCGCGCCGCGGAAAGGACAGAAGACATGTTTACACACGCGCTACAGAAAATACTGACCGACTCAGGTTTTGCCGCGCTGACGTGGCAGCACTTGGTCATGATCCTGATCTCCTGCGTTCTGATCTACCTTGCGATCGGCAGGAAGTTCGAGCCGCTGCTCCTGTTGCCCATTTCCTTCGGCATGCTGCTGGCCAATCTGCCGCTAAGCAACCTGATGGGCGCACCCACAGGCGAGGAAGCGGGCGGGCTTCTCTACTACCTGTACCAAGGCGTAAAGCTTGGGATTTACCCCTCGCTGATCTTCCTGGGCATCGGCGCAATGACCGACTTCGGGCCTCTCCTGGCCAGGCCGTCCAGCCTTTTCTTAGGCGCGGGCGCGCAGTTCGGCATTGTGGTGGCGTTTCTTCTGGCGATTTTGTTCGGGTTTGACCCGAAAGCAGCCGCTTCGATCGGCATCATCGGCGGCGCGGACGGCCCCACAGCCATCTACCTGACATCAAAGCTCAAACCCGCGCTGCTTCCGGCCATCGCGATCGCGGCCTACTCTTACATGGCGCTGATTCCGATGATCCAGCCGCCCATCATGCGGCTTCTGACCACGAAAAAAGAGCGCGAGATCAAAATGGAGCAGATGCGCGAGGTCTCCAAACTCGAGAAGATCTGCTTCCCGGTCATTGTGACCATCTTCTGCGTGCTACTGCTCCCCTCCGTCGCGCCGCTGATCGGCATGCTGATGTTGGGCAACCTGTTCAAGGAATCCGGCGTCGCGGAGCGGCTCAGTTCTACCGCGCAGAACGCGCTGATCAACATCGTGACCATCTTCCTGGGCGTCACCGTCG
>CALGYL010000165.1 GCA_937934775.1 uncultured Clostridia bacterium | reverse complement strand
GATTACGCACCTTTGTCGACCGGGCGTTTGTGCTTTTGCGCGCGTTGCGTGCGGGGCGGCCGCATCCGGGCTGACACAAAGGGTGGATAAACAAGGAGGAAACCCAATGGCAGTCATTTCCATGAAACAACTGTTGGAGGCCGGCGTCCACTTCGGCCACCAGACCCGCCGCTGGAACCCGAAGATGGCGCAGTACATCTTCACCGAGCGCAACGGCATCTACATCATCGACCTGCAGAAGACTGTCCGCAAGATCGACGAAGCGTACCTTTTCGTGCGCGACATCGCGCTGGAAGGCAAGACCATCCTGTTCGTCGGCACCAAGAAGCAGGCGCAGGAGTCCATCGAGTCCGAAGCCAAGCGCTGCAACATGTTCTACGTCAACAACCGCTGGCTGGGCGGCACGCTGACCAACTTCAAGACCATCCGCTCCCGTATCGAGCGCCTGAACGCCATCGATGCGATGGAGAAGAACGGCTCCTTTGAAGTTCTGCCCAAGAAGGAAGTCATCAAGCTCAACGCCGAGCGCGAGAAACTGGAAAAGAACTTGGGCGGCATCCGCGAAATGAAGAAGCTGCCGGGCGCGCTGTTCATCGTCGACCCCCGCAAGGAGCGCATCGCCGTGTCCGAAGCCCGCATTCTGGGCATTCCGATCGTCGGCATCGTCGACACCAACTGCGACCCCGATGAGATCGATTACGTCATCCCCGGCAACGACGACGCCATCCGCGCCGTCAAGCTGATCGCCGGCAAGCTGGCCGACGCAGTGCTGGAAGGCCATCAGGGCGAGCAGGCCGAAGCGCCGGAAGCGCCCGTCGAAGCGTAAAGATCCAATCATTCTGAATCTGGAGGGGAACCGAATGGAATTCACCGCCAAAGACGTCATGGACCTTCGCGGCCGTACCGGCGCGGGCATGATGGATTGCAAGAAGGCGCTCACCGCCACCGATGGCGATATGGAAAAGGCGATCGACTTCCTCCGTGAGAAGGGACTCGCCGCCGCCGCCAAGAAGCAGAGCCGCATCGCGGCCGAGGGAATCGTCGACAGCTACGTCCACATGGGCGGCAAGGTCGGCGTCCTGCTTGAGGTCAACTGTGAAACCGACTTCGTCGCCAAGACCGACGATTTCAAGGAACTGGTGCACGACATCGCGCTGCAGATCGTGGCTTCCGCGCCCGAGTATGTCAGCCGTGACGAAGTCCGCGCCGATCACCTGGAGCACGAGATGGAAATCCTCGCCGCGCAGGCCCGCAACGAGGGCAAGCCCGAGAAGATCATCGAGAAGATGGTGCAAGGCCGCGTCGACAAGTTCTACAAGGAAGTGTGCCTGCTGGAGCAGCCCTTCGTGAAGAACCCGGACATCACCATCGAGCAGTTGGTCAACGAGAAGATCGCCAAGATCGGCGAAAAGATCTCCGTTCGCCGCTTCACCCGCTACAAGATGGGCGACGGCCTGGAGAAGAAGGTCAACGATCTGGCCGCCGATATCGCCGAGCAGACCGCGGCGATGGCCAAGAAGTAAACCTCAAGGGACTGTCGCTTGCGACAGTCCCTTTTTTATGTACGAGGAGGAGCGTTCATGGCGAAGTACCGACGGATCATCCTGAAACTCTCCGGGGAAGCGCTGGCAAACGGCGCAGGCTGCTACGACGCGGCGCGCGTCGACGCGGCGGCGGACGTGATCGCACGACTCGTCGAGCACGGCGTCCAGCCGGGCGTTGTGATCGGCGGTGGCAACATCTGGCGCGGCCGGTTTTCAGAGTCCATGAACCCGGTCAACGCGGATCAGATGGGCATGCTGGCCACGGTCATCAACGCCTTGTGCGTGGAGGATGCGCTTTTGCGCCGGGGTTGCATGGCCCGCGTGTTCACCGCTCAGCAGATGGACCGGTTCGCGAAGCTCTACACCGCGCGGGAGGCTGACGAGTGCCTGAACGCGGGCGGCGTGGCGCTGCTTGCGGGCGGCAGCGGCAATCCCTTCTTTACGACCGATACCGCCGCGTCCCTTCGCGCCGCGGAATTGAAGGCTGACGCGGTCTTCAAAGGTACGACGGTGGACGGCGTTTACGACTGTGACCCCAGAACCAATCCGGACGCCAGGCTGATCCGGGACATCACCTATCAGCGGGCGATCGAGTTGGGACTCAAGGTCATGGACACGGCCGCTTTTTTACTCTGCAAGGAAAACCGGGTGCCGGTGATCCGCGTATTCTCCATGGAGAGGCTGGAAAACGTGCTAAAAGTCGCGGACGGCGATGACATGGGCACGATCGTGCACGGCTGATGCCGCGCGTGCCGCCCTCCGGCAGCTTTTTGCGTCCCCAAAGGGAGATCCATTTTCGGCGGATTCGGGGGCTTTGGCCCCCGAACCCCGTTTTGGCGGGCGTGGAGAAACGAAACTGCCAGACTGTGCATCCGCACTCAAAGTTCGACCTTTTGCCGCATTTGGCGCTTGCCATTTCAGCCAAAACCCGATACAATAGATTGTAAGACTGGGCGCATGCGCGCCACGATGGGAGGAGACCAACGTGTACAAGGAAACGGTGAAGGCCGCATCCGAGAAGATGGACAAGACCATCGCGGTCATTCAAAAAGAGCTTTCGACGCTGCGCGCGGGCCGGGCCAATCCCAAGATTCTGGATCGGATCCTCGTGGACTACTATGGAACCCCGACGCCGCTGAATCAGCTGGGCAACATCACCTCGCCGGAGCCGAGGCTCCTTGTGATCGCGCCCTGGGAGACCAAGCTGATCTCCGCCATTGAGAAGGAGATTCAGAAATCTGACATCGGCATCAACCCGTCCAACGACGGCAAAGTGATCCGCCTTCTGGTTCCGGAGTTGACCGAGGAGCGCCGCAAGGACCTGTGCAAGCAGGTGCGCAAGCAGACGGAAGAGGGCAAAATCGCCGTCCGCGCCATCCGCCGCGATTCCATGGAACACCTGAAGAAGCTCAAGAAGGACGCCCAGATCACCGAGGACGAACAGGAACAGGGAGAGACCGAGCTTCAGAAGGCCACCGACAACCACATCAAGGATCTGGACAGGATCGCCGCCGACAAAGAAAAAGAGATCATGAGCGTATGACGAACCTTTTGGGCCTGACGCTTTCCCAGGCGCTTCGGGAGATTGAGGCGGAGGGACAGCCTCTGCCCCGGATTGCGCGCATTCTGCCGGAGAAGCACCCGGAGGGGACCGAGCGCGTGGTGCGCGTTCATCCTGGAGAACTGCTGGTCGCCCGGTTTCCGGATGAGGTGGCCTCGTGAGCATACTGGATATGGCGCGCCGCGCCGTCGGCCTTTTAAGGCCCGGCGGCGCGGAGGATTTGAGCGAAGGGCTTCCATCCAAGATGCCGCGCCACGTGGCGTTTATCATGGATGGCAACGGCCGCTGGGCCAAGAAGCGGGGGTTGCCGCGTTCGGCAGGCCATACCGCCGGGATGGACGCGATGATCGAAATGGTTCGCGCCACCGACGACTGGGGTATTGAAGCGGTCAGCGTCTACGCGTTTTCGACCGAAAACTGGGGAAGACCTCAGGACGAAGTCAGCACCCTCATGAACATCCTGGTGGAATACTTCACCGCGCAGATCGACGAGCTGCACGAAAAGAACGTGCGGGTGCGGGTCTTGGGCGATCTCAGCGCGTTGCCCCAGCTTCAAAGGGACACGGTGCAAAACGCCATCGACCGCACCGCGGGCAACACGGGCCTTAAGTTCAACATCGCGCTCAACTATGGCGGACGGGCGGAGCTCGTCCGCGCGGCCAGGCGGCTCATAGAGCAGGGGATCGCGCCCGAGCAGATCGACGAGGCGGCCTTTGAAGCGCAGCTGTACACCGTGGGCCTGCCGGATGTGGACCTTCTGATCCGCACCAGCGGCGAAATGCGGACTTCCAATTTCCTGCCCTGGCAGACCGCGTATTCCGAGATCATATTCAATCCTATTCTGTGGCCGGACTACACGCGCGAGGAATACCGTAAAGACCTCGTCCGCTACGCCGCCCGGGACAGGCGATTTGGAAAGGTGTAGTCACATTTGATGGAAGCCGCCGAAAGCAAGATCAGCGATATAATCCGCCGCAGAATCACCGGGATCGTGATCGCGGTGGTTATGGTTGCGCTTTGGGCGCTTCAGGGCTGGCCGCTGCGCGTGGGGCTGGTTGCACTGATGATCATGTCCATGTGGGAGATGTACGGCGCGTTTACCGCCCACGGCGCAAAGCCCATCCGCTGGGTGGGCATGGCTTACGCGGCGCTGGCGCTGCCCGTTTACATCTTCCTGGGCATCTCCGCCCTGAACCCGCTGACGACGCTGTTTTGCATGCTGGCGCTGGCGGGCGTGATCCTGAGGGGCCGGATTGACTTCGATTCGGCGGTGGCGACGCTGTTTCCGCTCTTTTATCCGGGTCTGCTGATCACGATGCTGTTTCCGCTGCAGGACCTGAAGCCGGAACTGGTCGCGCGGGTCGCGACGGCGCTGATGCTTCTGATCCCGCTGATGACGGACCTGTTCGCCTACGAATTCGGCACCCATTTCGGCAAACACAAGCTTTCGCCGATCCTAAGCCCCAACAAGAGCGTGGAAGGCGCGGTCGCGGGTCTTCTGGCGGCCACCGTTTTCGCGGTGATCGTCCCCTGGGGGGCGCAGCTTCTGACGGAGAACGTTCCGATTCTTAAACCCTATGCGGCGCAACTGCCGCCGCTGTGGGCGTTTGTGATCCTGGGGCTTGTAGGTTCCGTCGCCGCCCAGATCGGCGACCTGACCGCTTCGATGGTCAAGCGCTACTGCGGCATCAAGGACTACGGCGCGATCTTCCCCGGCCACGGCGGCATGCTGGACAGAATGGACAGCGTGCTGTTCACCGGCGTTATCCTGTACGTGTTTTTCACGTATCCCGTGAGGTGATCATTTGCGGACTGTTGCGGTCTTGGGCGCGACCGGCTCCATTGGGCGTCAGGCGCTCGATCTGATTGGGAGGCATTCCGGGAGCTTTAAGGCGTCGGTTCTGACGGCAAACCAGAATCATGAGGCGCTGTTCGACATGGTGCGCGCGTTCCGCCCGGAGGCGGCCGGCCTTGTGGTCCGGCCAAAAGAGCTTCCGGAGGACGTGCGTTTTTGCGATTGGTACTTTGGCGAGGATTGCTCGGAGCGCGCGCTTGAGGCGCACCGCCCGGACGATGCGCTGGCGGCCGTGGTGGGCATCGCGGGGCTGGGCGCGGTTTTAACGGCGCTGGAAACCTGCGAACGGGTGCTGCTTGCCAACAAGGAGACACTGGTCACCGCGGGTGATCTGGTGATGGCGAAGGCCCGGGCGCTGGGCAAACGGATTTTACCGGTGGACAGCGAGCACAGCGCCATCTTCCAGTGCCTGGAAGGCGCGAACGGAAACCGGCCCCGGAAACTGATCCTGACCGCGTCCGGCGGGCCATTCCGCACTTGGGAGGCGCAGGCCATCCAAGGCGCGACGGTTTCCGACGCGCTGGGCCATCCCACCTGGCGCATGGGGAAAAAAATCACCGTGGATTGTGCCACAATGATGAACAAAGGCCTTGAAATCATCGAGGCGCACCACCTGTTTTCTATGCCTGAATCGGCCATCGAAGTGGTGGTGCACCCGCAGAGCGTCATACACTCGATGGTGGAGTTTGAGGACGGCGCGGTGATCGCCCAGATGGGCGTACCCGACATGCGCGGGCCCATCGGCTACGCGCTGGGGTATCCGGCGCGCCTTCCCTACGGCGCGGCGCCGCTTGATTTTGCCAGGACGAAGATCACTTTTGAGGCGCCGGATGAAGCGCGCTTTCCGTGCCTTGCGCTGGCGCGGCAGGCGCTCCGGGAGGGCGGCAGCGCGCCGGTCATTCTGAACGGCGCGAACGAGGCGGCGGTGGGCGCGTTTCTGGATGGTAAGATCCCCTTCGGCGAGATCGCGCGCATCGTGGAGCGGGCGCTTCAAGAGGTGCCGAGGCGGGGTATCCTATCTGTAGGCGGCGTTCGCGAAGTCGATCGGGAGGCGCGCGAATGCGCGCTCAGGCACCTTTTGGCGCATAAGTAATACCAATTTCAAACATGAATGCGTCGTCGCGGGGGTGCTTATCGCGCAGGGCGTTGTCGCGCTCCGCTCAACGTAGCGTTGCTACGCCTCGCTCCGGCTCCTGGCCCTGTATCGAGAATCCCTCCCCGCTTTGGACGCATTCATATTTTGCATTGGTATAAAGGAGCAAGTCATGTCTGGCATTTTGTATTTCCTGGTAGCGCTTTTAATTTTCGGCATCATCATCTTTGCCCACGAGTTGGGGCATTACGCGGCGGCCCGGGCGTCGGGCATCACGGTTCTTGAATTTGCCGTTGGCTTCGGCCCGAAGCTGATCGGCTGGCGCAGGAAGGACATCGACTATTCAATCCGGATTCTGCCGCTGGGCGGCTACTGCAAGTTCGAAGGGGAGGACGAAACCTCCCATGACCTCAAGGCGTTTTCGAACGCTCCGGTCTGGAAGCGGTTTTTAACCATCTTCGCGGGTCCCGCGATGAATTTCGTGCTGGCCTACCTGGCGGTGGTGGTGTTTTTACTGTTCGTGGGGACGATCTATACCGTACCGGTGGTGCACGAGGTTACGGCAGGCATGCCGGCGGAAACCTCCGGCCTGGTGGCGGGCGACGTGATCACCGCGGTGAACGGAGAGCCCATCGAGATGAGCGAGCAGGGCGCGGAAAAGCTCTTTGAGATCATCAATCAAAGCGGACCGGACAAGGCGGTCGCCCTCACCGTCCAGCGAAACGGCCAGACGGTAGAGGTGCAGGTTTCGCCCCAGGAGACCAAGGACGGCGGCAGGATTGGCATCACGATGGGCAGTGGAATTCAGCACTATTCGCCCATCGAGGCGATCTCGATCTCTGGGTACAAGATCTTTGACATCACGCGTGTGATGCTGGACGGCCTCAAGGGCCTGATCTTTAAAGGCGAAGGCGCGGAGGATACGATGGGCCCGGTGGGCATTATCTCCTTTATGACCGAGGAGATCAGCCAGGGGAATTTTGCGACGATCATCAACCTGATCGTGATCATTTCGCTCAACGTGGGCCTGATCAACCTTCTGCCGCTTCCGGCGCTGGATGGCGGACGGCTGGTATTCCTTCTGGTGGAGGGCATCCGCCGCAAACCCGTGAAGCCCGAGTACGAGGGCTGGGTGCACATGGCGGGCTTCGTGCTGCTGCTGGGGCTGATCTTGGTGTTTACCTACCGCGATATTGTGCGGTTGGTGAGCGGCGGATGACGGTGGGCGTCGCCGCGGACGTGAGTCGCCGAAGCGTGGCTGATGACACAAATGAAACGGAGGCGCC
>CALGYL010000164.1 GCA_937934775.1 uncultured Clostridia bacterium | reverse complement strand
GGAACTGGATGGCCTTGAGAAGAATCTGCCGAGCGGAATCCACCATGTCCTCCTCGCCGGAGAAGGTGCGTAGGCCTGCGGACTGCTGCTGCACGGCCTCCGGGATGATCTCCGCGGGTTCTCCGCCGTTTTCCCGGATGACGCGCATGGCGGCCAGCAGGATGTCCACATACAGGTAGTTGGCCATGATGACCGACTGCCGGGCCACGGTGCCGATCGAATCGAAGTGGGCTTTTAAAATTTCTTCCGCTTCTTGGCTGGAAGCATAGCGCAGCTTTTCAAACAGCGGCACCACGTCCAGGTCCATCAGCTTCGCGCCCACCTGCATCCCCAGATCCACCGTGTCCATGATGCGGGTGCCCGGGACGCTGGAGGACATGCCCTTGAGTACGCTCTGCGCCGAGGCGTAAGACCCCGCGACCCCGGCGATGCCCTCCGCGGGCGCGCCGATGGCCACCCGGAGCGTGACGCCCACCGATCGTTCGACCTCATACTTGACCGCCTGCGCAAAGGCGAAGGCCCGCTCCTCCAGGTCGTCGTCGCTGTCGCCCATCACGATCACGGCAATGCGCCCGCCGGTTTCGCACAGATTAACCGCGCCGCCGGAACCTTCCGCCAGCCGCTGTGCGTGGGCACGCACCAGCAGCATATCGTCCTCGTCGCCGGTCGCGATCAGCATCACCCGGTACCAACGGGCCAAGAGGTTGATGCGCAGCTTCCGCGCCTGCTCCAGCACGTCCTCGCCGGACGCGCCGGACAAAAGCTCCAGCAGCAGCTTTTCCTGCATGAAGCGGCTGGAGGAGTCCAGCTGCCTGCGCATCGACTCGTAGTCCGCCTGCTGGCGGCGCTCCTCGTCGATGGACAGCGCGATTCGCCTTAAGACCTGCTCCAGCTCACGGGCGCTGACCGGCTTCAGCAGGTATTCCTTGACGCCCAGCGAGATGGCCTCCTTGGCGTAGGAAAAATCGTCGTAACCTGACAGGATCACAATGTGGATCCAGGGCATGGTGCGCACGATCTTCCGGCACAGAGTCAGTCCGTCCATAAAGGGCATCTTGATATCGGTAATCAGGATGTCCGGCTTGATATCCTGCAGCATGGACAGCGCAATCTCGCCGTCAGGCGCTTCGCCGGCCAGCTGAAATCCGCTCTCCTCCCAGGGAAAGTTGTTGCGGATACCTTCCCGAATGACAATCTCGTCGTCCACCACGAATGCTTTATACATCCCCATCCCCCCGACTGTACTGGATCGGCACGCAGAACTCAATGGTCGTGCCCTCTCCCTGCGCGCTGGTCACCTTCAGCCCTTCCGGCTGGTTGTAGTAGAGTTTGAGCCGCTTATCCACGCTGTAGAGGCCGTAGCCCGATTCGGTATCGGGCATGCCGGGGGCCTCAAAAGCATCCCGGACCGTCTCCAGCCGCTCCGTAGACATGCCCGCGCCGTCGTCCGTCACTTTCACCGACAACCGTCCGCCTCTGCGCTCCACCGTGACCGTCAGCTTGCCGCCGCCCCTGCGGTTCTTGATTCCGTGATAGATCGCGTTCTCCACCAGCGGCTGAATGACCAGCTTCAGGATGTACAGATCATACAGCGACTCGTCTACCTGAATGTCATAGTCCAGGATGTCGCGGTAACGCACCTTCTGAATGGTCAAATACCCCTGCAGGTGCTCGACCTCCTGCCGGATGGTGATCCAGTCCTGCCCGCCGGACAAAGAGATTCTGAAAAAGTTAGAAAGCGCGCGGGTGACGGTGATGACCTCCGAAGTTTTGCGCGCCTCGGCCAGCCAGATGATGGCATCCAGCGTATTATACAGGAAATGGGGCGCGATCTGCGCCTGCAGCGCGCGCATTTCGCTCTTTTTCAGGTTCTCCTGTTCCCGGGTGTTCTCTTCAATCAATTCCGCCAGTTTCCCGGCCATGGCGTTGAGGCTGGCGGTCAGTTCGGATAGTTCCGATACGCCCGGCGGCGGCGCGCGCACAGCCAGGTGACCGCCCGCGATCATGCCGGCAAAGTGCTTGAGCTGTTCGATGGGCAAAGCGATGGCGCGGCCCAGCGAGCGCTGCGCGATGAACGCGAAAATCAGCGCCACCAGCAAAAGGCACAGTTCGATAAACAGCGTGAGCCGGACAACCCTTTGCAGCTGATTGCTGGCCGTCATCGAAGCGTCGATCTCGGCGGTAATCGCGTCGCCCAGCATGTCCACGACCAGGGAGCCGACGTTTCGGATCTCCTCCAGCGTCTGCTCGTCCTGATCCACGGTGGAGCCGCGCTGCATCTGTTCGCCCAGATTTTTAATATACCGGATCAGGGTGTTCATCGTGTTCCGCGCGACGGTCATCTGCAGTTGACTGGCTGAGTCGGCCGCGATCAGCGTGTCCATCTCCGAGCAAACTTTGTCCAGCTTCTCAAACTGGTCGCCCTGTTCGAAGGTGATGCGCCCCGCGACGATCGACCACATCTCGCCCAGCAAATCGTCGTTGATCACCGGGGACAGCGAGGAGATGCGGTCCATCCGCGTGATGACGTCGTGGTATTGCCGGGCGTAGTTGGTCATCATGCCGACCGAGGCGATTGCCGGGATGAGCATCAAAAGGAGCACCACGAAGATCGACAGCGTGATGCGGCCTCGGAGCGAATCGCTGAACCTCGCGAAGAACCTGCTGCGCATATCAGTATCCACGCGCCGGGATGTCCTGTAGGTTTTCATCAAATTCCGAAAACACGGTCTCCTCCGAATAGGTGTAGCGTTCGACGCTCTCTCCCGCGGCCAGCTTTTTGGACAGGCTCATGATGATGTCGCCGATTTTCGGCGTACACTCGACGATGCAGTTGATTTTCCCCTGCTTCAGAAGGTCGATCGCGCCCTGTTCCCCGTCAACGGTGATGATGACGATGTCCTTGCCGGGTTCAAGCCCTTCGGCCTCAATGGCTTCCAGCGCGCCCAGCGTCATGGCGTCGTTGTGGGAATAGAGCACATCGATGTTGTGGCCCTGCTCCTTGAGGATGCGGGTCATGCACTCCTTGCCCTTTGATTTTAAAAAATCGCCGGAGATGGATTCCACGATTTCAAACCGAGGATCCCCCTGAATGGCTTCCCGGAAGCCGATTGCACGCTGCCGCATCGGCGTCGAATCCACGGTTCCGGTGATTTCGACGATCCGCAGGTGGTCCTTCCCCATTTTATCAGCTTTTTTGAGCAGATACTCGCCCGCGCGGCGGCCCTCTTCATAAAAATTGGAGCCGACAAAGCCGACGATCAGATCGGCGTCGTCCTCGCTGATGAAGCGGTCAGTACATAGAACCGGGATACCCGCCTCCTTGGCCTCGTTGAGCACGTTGGTCCAGCCGTCTTCGACGATCGGCGCAAAAGCGATCACGTCCACCTGATAAGCGATGAACGAGCGGATCGCCTTAATCTGATTCTCCTGCTTCTGCTCGGCGTTCTCAAACATCAGCCGGACGCCCGCCCGGTCGGCAGCAGCCATGATGTCGCTGGAATTGCCGATTCGCCAGCCGCTTTCGCTGCCCAACTGAGAAAACCCCAGGATCACGGCATTCCCCTTTGGCTGTTCGCCGGTTCCGGCACAGCCGGACAGCATAGCCATCATGACCAGCAGCGGAATCAGCGCCGCCATTGCCGCCAACCTTCCGGAACCTGCCGGAAGCTGCCTGTTCATATTTCACGCCTCCAGAAACGCGCATTTTCCGTTAAGAAATTTCTCGCAGTGCGTTCAAAGTATCGCACAAACCCGTACAAAATGCAACCACCTATTGACAACCGCCATGTATTACATTACAATTAAATATATGGAATAATTTATTACGAAGGTGTGATGACATGCGGCGGATTCTGCGAGCAATGGCGATCCTGGTGCTGTGCCTGACGACACCAATGTGGTTTCTGCCAGCCATCGCCTCGGCAGAAACCGATTTTCGGACGCTGTACGCCAACTTTCTATCTGGCCAACAAGGGCAGAATCGCGCGCGACGGGCTGTGGCGCTGATCGATCTTGCGGGCGACGGAACGCCGGAACTGGCACAGCTTTCCTCCGTCAGCGGTGACAGCCGCACCTGCCGGCTGACCCTCTACACCGTCAAATCAGGCGAAGTTGTTCAGATGACCGCGGGCGACGCGTTCGGCTTCTCTTCATATACCTTCCCCGGCGTTCGCTCGGCCTCCTTCGTGTTGCGGGCCACGTCGTCGCTGACGCCCTGCCTTTCGATCTCCGTCAGCGGCGTGTCCGGCGGCATCACCACGACGACCCGGTTGGCCTTCACGCAGGGTGCATCCTCGACAAAGCTGGATCTCGCGCTGTTTGAAACCCGCGCGACACGCGGCAGCAAAGCCGCCTATACGGTAAACGGACAGAGCGCGACCGCTGCCCAATATAACGAAGCGTACGCGAAATTCGGTTCTTCCTACACAAAAAAAGGCAACAGCCTCCCTTACCTGACCTTTTCTTCCAGCACCAAGGGTTCGCAGATGTCCAGCGGGGTTTCCCGCCTGGCTTCCCGCTATAAAGCCCACGCGACCGCCTCCCGCGTAAACCTGTCCAAGAACAGTCTGAGCCTGGGTTACGGCAAGAGCTACACGCGCAAGACGTCGTTCTCCCCCGCTTCGGCGATTTATGAAACCTGCTCCTGGTCATCCAGCAATCCGGACATCGTCAAGGTGAATGGCGGCGTTTTAACGGCGCTGGACACGGGCACCGCCACCATCACCGTAAAAACCTCGGGCGGCGTGAAGAAAAGCTGCAAGGTCACCGTAGATCCTCCCGCCGCAACCGGTATAGAAATCTCCGGCAACGGACATGCGGTGCTGCTCAAGGGCAATCTGAAGCTGACCGCCGCCGTCTCGCCAGAAAAAGCCTCCCAAACCGTCAAATGGACCAGCGCCAATTCCTCGGTAGCTTCGGTCTCTGGCGGTGTGGTTACCGGAAAATCGATGGGTACAACCACCATCCGCGCCGTAGCGTCCAATGGAAAGGCCAGCACCTTCACCATCACGGTGCTTGCGGAGGAACTCAATAAAAACGGCGCGATCATTGACATCTCTGAATACAACCCTGTCAGCGATTGGGGCGTCCTATCGAAAAATGTTGCCTTCGTCATCCTTCGCTGCGGCGTTACCTATTCGGCCAGCCACGCGAACGCCGGCGAGATGGACAGCGACGATAAATTCTCCCAATACGCCAGGAAGTGCATTGAAAACGGCATTCCCTTCGGCGTGTACTACTTTGGTCGGGCCACAACGACCGAGAAGGCGCGCCTGGAAGCGGAGAAAGCATACGCGATCGCCAGCAAATACAACCCGCTTTTCTATGCGTATGACGCGGAGGCATCCGAACTTACAGGGGCCAGCATCGAGGCCTTTGGCGACAGGCTGCGCGAACTGGGCGTCAAAAAGGTGGGCTGCTACATCGCGCATCACCAGTACAAAAAGTACGGCGTCGATACGTCCAAATTCGATTTCATCTGGATTCCCCACTATGGAGCCAACACCGGCGAGGTGGTTTCGACGCCCTCCTACAAGTGCGACCTGCACCAGTATTCCAGCGTAGGCAGGGTCAAGGGCATGAGCGATACGACCGTGGACGTCAACCGGCTGATGGGCAGAAAGCCGCTGTCCTTCTTCACATCGTAACACCGAAAAAACTGAAAAGCGGGACTGGCCGCGCGCCAGTCCCGCTTTTTGCATTTTTCCGCTTCACCCCTTCAAATCCGGGTAAACTAAACGATATGAATTCTAGATAAAGCGGTTGAGGGGGAAAGAACATGGAGAAAAGACGGAACGTTGGCATTCAGACCCTTCTGTCGGTTTCATTTCTGCTCATGATCGTGATGAACGTACTGGCGGAGGCCTTGCCTCTGGGCGGCAGGACCACCGGCCAGATCTCCGACCACTACGCCAACCTGTTCGCGCCGGCGGGATACACTTTCGCCATCTGGGGGCTGATTTATCTTTTATGCGCGCTGCACGTGCTCTATCAGCTGGGGATTTTCCGTGGGCGAAGCGGCGTTGCCAACGAAAAACTGCTGCAGCGCGTCGCCATTCTCTTCTCCATCACCTCATTGGCCAATACCGCCTGGATTTTCTTCTGGCATTATGACAACATCCCGATGTCTATGGTTATGACGGCGACCATGCTGGTGATGCTGATCCTGATCATGGGCATGTTGCTCAGGCAGTCGCTGTCGACGCGTGAAAAGTATCTGATCCGCCTGCCCTTCTCGGTGTATTTTGGTTGGCTCACGGTGGCCACCATCGCCAATGCGGCGGTGCTGCTCGTGTCCCTCGGATGGGATCGCTGGGGCCTGTCGGAATCCTTCTGGATGGTGGTGGTCCTGATTGTGGGCGTTCTGATTGGCGCCGGATGGATTTACAGGGCCAAGGACCTGACCTACGGACTGGTACTGGTCTGGGCATACACAGGCATTCTGGTTAAGCACGTTACCACGTTCTCCGGCAGCTACCCGGGCGTCATCGCGGCCGTGATTCTCTGCATCGCAGCCTTGATCGCGCTGATTGTCTATGTGGAGGTCGCCGAGAGACGCAGATTGAAAAACGCTCAGAAGGTTTAACCCATCGTAATCCTGCACGGCATCCCAGTCACAGTTCTTCATCGATCGTTTGATTTGCGTATCAAAAGCGGCCCAGCTTCCCGCAGGGCCGCTTTTCGCATTCTTCAGCCTTATCGAGGCTATTTCACGCGCTTCTTTCTGCCAGGTTTGCGGACGCCCTCGTATTCGTCCAGAATTTCCTCCGCAAAACCCGCCAGCGCAAGCAGCGGATAGCCAAAGTAGAAGCACATGAAGGCGGCGAGAATCGTCATCTGCAGGATAGATTCGGCGGGTTGCGTCTGAAGTCCCGCGGCACGGGACAGCGGGATCGCCAAGACCATGACAAGGAAAAGAGGCCAACCGGTCGAGAGCGTCAGGCGGATCAAACGGCCGCACTCCCCCCGCATCGCGTTCCAGGAGGCGCTCAGCCATTGCCCGGCTTCCTGCTCCGGATTCCGCGCGAACGCGTAGGGGAACAGCATGAGCCGCAGAGAAACCCAGAAGCCAATGAACACCAGTGGCAGATAGAGAAGAACCATCATCCATAGATTCACTGTTTTCGCGGATTCTGCCGGAATGTATGCGCTGATAAACAGCGGGATTGCGGCGGACACCAAACTCACCAAAACAGAGGAGGCGACATATACGAGCGCCGTCAGCCAGATGTTTGCAACCGTCCGGAAGTTGCGCAGAGGCTGAAAAAACACATCAAGACCCGGTGTCTTGTCCATCAGCGCCGACCGTGCAAGAACTGCGGCGCCGCATTGGGTGACCGGCGCAAACAGGATCACGAGCAGCGACACGACGGACGCCCTGAGAGTTCCCGCCCGTACGATCACTTTATCCATCAGCTCTGCCGCCAGCAGAAGCATTGAAAGAATTGCCATCGGCGGGACGAACCGCACATAGTGCTCCCCAAAAAGCTTCCAGGCCTGGCCGCGAATCTCTCGGTTGGTCATATACTTTCTCCTTCTCCCGGTAAAAAAATGGGGCTCTCTCTCCGCCTGACCTTCATTGTGTGTTGCGTTTCGGGAACCCGATCATTCTTGTCCGGCGATCTCCCGCCGCGCATGAAGCAAATCCCGCGCAAAGATCATAAAGGCCAGGATGACATACCCTGCGTAGAAACACATCAGCAACCTCATGATGGACCCAGGCAAAAGCGATGGGATCACCGAATGAGGATCAAGCGTACCCGCCTCCCGCATCAGCCGAATTTGCACGTTGATAAATAAAGATACAGGAAGAGGCGGCCAAAGAAGCGAGAGCATAAGCCGTACAAGCCGTCCGCCGTTGCGCCGCATTACTCTCCATGACGCGCGCAGCCATTCGGAAACCTTCGCATCAGGTTCTTTCGCCATTAGGTACGCAAGTAGCCCGAAGCGAAACGTTGCCCACAATCCTGCCAAGCCGAGCGCGAAAAACAAGGCGGTCATTATCCATTCAAGGCGGAAGGGCCCCCCCCAAAGGTTGACCAACAGCCTTATGGCGGTGATTATGAGTACGTAACAAAACGCCATACAGAGGTAACTCAGTACAGCCGCCCAGATTTTACGGATGCGCTGGAACCCCCCAACATGGGAAAACAGAAGTCGGAGATTTGGCGACCCACCGTCAATTATACCAAGGAAAAAGGACGCGGTACCCGCCACCGTAACCGGCGAAAGCAAAATCCATCCGATCAGCGACACCAGAGACACCGCCGCGTATCCCAGTGCTAGGAGCGCAGGCGCCAGATAGACGAACAGAACTATGCCCTCCACGACTGCGACGCCGGCCAGGATTCCAAGGTAATTTGCCCGAAACAACCCCCACGCGTCCCTGCGAATCTGCCTGTTGCTCATTCGAACGCTCCTTCTGCCTTTGTGGAATCGCCGTTTACGAATCACCAGGATGAAAACAGAACAACAAGTGAAGAAACGCCGCAAAACAAATGCTTCCGCCGGATCACGGCTTCTCGAAACGCCGGAAGATGATTCCGGCGATCAGTTTTAACATCTGTGCATCGCTTTTTCCGCTCCATTCGTCAAAAGATATAGTATAATAGGCGCTGGGCGAATCGCGCAGGACAGGGCAGGATTCGACCCAAACCCGAAATGGAGGAACGGTATGAAGACGACGAGAATCCTCGGCTTTGTGGCGGGCGTCATGGCGATTGTCGCATTGATCGCTTTTTGTTTGGGCATGATTGCCGGCTTGACAAAGCTGGGCATCCTTTCGCTGGTTACCGGCGTGGGCGTGATGGCGGTTTCGCTTCTCCCGGGCATCGCCCACCTGCTTTTGCGCATCAAGTATAGAAATCCCTACCGCAGCCGCCGCGGCCAGAAGCGCTTTCTGCTTGCCGGGCGCATCCTGATGTGGGCGTGGGGCGTCATCGCCATCGCCACGCTGGGCCTAGTCATCTATCTGGCCATTGAGTTCGGCCCGTCGATGCTCTCCCTCGTTCTGGGATAAAAGGCGTCAATTTAGCTTCACAAATGGCTATAGCCCGCGCCGGTTCCGGCCCGGGCTATAGCCATTTGCGCTTTTTGAATTCCACGATGCAGATGGCGACGATGGCGACGCTCAGCATAATCACAAACGCATAACCGTGCTCCCATTCAAATTCCGGCATTCTGAGGTTCATGCCGTACCAGCCTACCAACAATGTCAGCGGCAGGAAAACGGCCGTGATGACGGTAAATGTCTTCATCAGGCTGTTCTGCTCGATGTCGATCTGGGCTTGGTACGCTTCGCGCACCTGCGACACATAATCCCTGAGCGAGCGCACGTTTTCATACAGACGGTCGATTCGCCCGTCCAGGATCACGAAATGCCGGAGGCTCTCATCGGAGATCAGGTGGTTTTCGTTTTCCACCAGTCCTTCAAAGATTGTGTTGAGCTGTTCGTAATACCGCTTAAGCACGAACAGCGTCCGGCGCAGGCGCGCAAATGCATGGGACATCTGACGCTTGGGCGAGGACAGAATGCCGTCCTCCGTGCAGATGATCTCCTCCTCCAGCGCCTCCAGGCTATCGGTATCGCACTTGATCAGCCCGTAGAAGAAGCGGTAGAGCGCCTGCTCGCCGGGGTTCGTCGCGATGGTCGGCGCGCCGCCCGGCGGATCCCTGAGCAGCGCCCCGGCCGCTTCCAGCGCGGCCTGATCCTCAAAGAGAAACACAATGTCCTTTGCATCAAAATAGATCAGGACGCGTGTGGATTTCTCCAGCGGGCGTTTCACATCGTGCCAGTCAAAGGAAATCAGGTTTACATCCCGGTGACATTCAAAACGGTCCAACTGATCGGAGAGAATGTGCGTAGCATAAAATCCGGAGAGTTTCGATGCGATCCCTTCCCCGTCGCTGGCTAAAAGCATGGTCAACATGGCAAGACCTCCACTCCACATGTAAATCCTGCGACAATACCCAAATCGCGATACTATACCCCAATGAACCGTCGGCATCTCGGTGCAGAAGGCCCCGCCGCACCTGAGAGGGCGAACGGTCCACGGCGCGCGCATGCCGCCGGTTTCAGGCACCAAATGGTTTACCCGTCCGATTTCACCGAATCGGGCGTCACCTTGTGATAGGATATCCAGATGTATTTGCCGCCGGTGATCGGGAACCCGGTATTCTCTTTCGTAGGCTTTTCTCCGCTGGCAAGTACGAGCGCCAGATTGACGACCGCCTGGGCCTGACTGTCCGCATCGTTTAGTACGGTGCCCATTAACGTACCCTCCCGCATCGCCTTGATGGCGGACTGCGTCGCATCCACGCCCACCACCGGCATGAACTTACCGCCCGAAAAATACCCGGCGGCCTTCAATGCGTCGATCGCGCCCAGCGCCATGTCATCGTCGTTGGAAAACACCGCCTCAATCTCGTCGAAGGAGGCCAGCCATTCGGTCATGATGTCCCTGGCCTCGGCGCGCTGCCAGTTGGCCCGATCCGAGGCAAGCAGGGAGACCTTGAACCCCGCGTCTTTGAAGGCTTTGACGCAGTATTCGGTCCGGAGCGCGGCATCCTGATGGCTCGCCTGACCCTCCAGCAGCACATATTGTATCACGCCGTCACCGTTCCGGTCCGCTTCAGGATTGTTCCGAAAGTATTCGGCCATCAGTTCGCCTTCCATAATCCCCGACTGTTCGGCCCGCGCGCCTACGTAGTACCAGCCGCTCTCCGGCATATCGGCAGCGTCCGGCTCGCGATTGAAGAACACGACGGGGATTCCGCCCGCCTGCGCTTTCTCCAGAATGACGGCGGATGCCGTCAGATCCACCGGATTGACCGCCAGCACGTCGAGGCCTTGGGCCACATGGCTAGCGATCAGATCATTCTGCACCGCCTGATCGTTCAGCCCGTCTGTAAAACGCAGGTCGATGCGGCCGTCTGCGGCTTCCTCCATCGCCTCCCGCATGCTGGAAAGAAACGTATCGTCCGACCGGTAAATTTCTACCCCCATCACCTTCTGGGCAGACGCGGGCACAGTCAGGAGCAGTGCGGTCAGAATCAGCGCCATACACCTCACGAGAATCCCTCCTTCGCCGGGAATTTCCCCCCGCTATCGAATAAGCGGAAACACCAGCTGTATGTTTTCTGGTTTCATTACATCTCCGCACATGACAACCGCCGTATCCACGTATTCGATCGGCTGCACCTCATCCCAGCTCAACAGATCCATCGCGCACTTAAGCCCTTTATAGCCCACTGCCAGCGGTTCCCGGAGCACCGTAAAGCGGACGGAGCCATCCTCCAGGCAGGAAATGTGCGTCTGATCGCAGTCGAACCCCGCCAGTGTCATCCGCTGATCACAGCCCATCGCTGCCATTTCCTGGGCCGCGCACTCGGTCAGCGCGCCGTCCAAGCAGAATACGGCGGTAACATCCGAATTCTGCGCCAACAGCGCTCGGACCCGCACATTGCAGGGCAGCGCTCCGACGATCGGAATCTGTCCTTCGACCGCTTCCACGTTCGCGCGCACCGCGGCCAATTTGACCCCTTTCAGGCGTTCGTCCGATACCTGTCCCTCGGAATACAGCACCAGAAACTTCTCGGGTCCGTAAATGCGAAAAAGCGTTTCCGCACCCTGAATGCCGGAGGACAGGTGATCGGTTCCCACATAGGGGACGTTGCCCCGGTATGCCTCGCAGACGTCCAGGAGCACCAGTCGCGCGTTGTATTTCTGGCAAAGGCGCGCCGCCGCGCCCACTACTTCTTCCTGTACAGGCACCAGCAGGACCGCCGCCGCGCCCGCTTCCAGTTGTTCCTGAACCAGATCGATCTGCCGGTCTACCCCTGCCGATTCCGACGGCGAGACCACAGACAGTTC
>CALGYL010000163.1 GCA_937934775.1 uncultured Clostridia bacterium | reverse complement strand
GGTGTCGAAGATCGACGGGGACTTGTTGAGCCCCTCGAGGTCGAACTTCTCCTTCAATTCATCGATGGTGAAAAACTCCTGCTCGCTCCTCGGGCTCCAGCCCAAAAGCGCGATGAAGTTGATGATGGCTTCCTTCAGATAGCCCTGGTCCAGCAGGTCCTCAAAGGACGGATCGCCGTAGCGCTTGGAGAGCTTTCGGGTGGAATCCCGCATGACCACCGGCAGATGCACATAGGTGGGCGGCGTCCAGCCGAAGGACTCGTAGAGCAGGTTGTATTTCGGCGCGCTGGACAGGTACTCGGTGCCCCGCATCACGTGGGTGATGCCCATCATGTGGTCGTCCACCACGTTTGCGAAGTTGTAGGTGGGCAGGCCGTCGGCCTTGATGAGCACGTTGTCGTCCAGCGTCGAGCAGGCCACCGACACATGGCCGTAGAGCGCGTCGTCAAAGCCCGCCTCGCCCTCCAGCGGAATGTTCTGGCGGACCACGTGGGGCTCCCCGGCAGCGAGCCGCGCCTTCACCTCTTCTTTGGGCAGGTGCAGGCAGTGCTTGTCGTATTTATAGGTCTCGCCCCTGGCCTCGGCCTGGGCGCGCGCCTCGTCCAGATGCTCCTTGGTGCAGAAGCAGTAGTAGGCCCCGCCGCGGTCAACCAGCTCTTTGGCGTACTTCGGGTAGATGTCCCGCCGCTGGGTCTGGATGTAGGGACCGTAATCACCGCCCACGTCCGGGCCCTCGTCGTACTCCAGGCCCGCCAGCCGCATCGAGCGGTATATCTTCTCTACCGCACCGGGCACTTCCCGCTCCTGATCGGTGTCTTCGATGCGCAAAATGAACGTGCCGCCCATGCGGCGCGCGTACAGATAGGTATACAGCGCGGTGCGAAGGCCGCCAAGGTGCAAATATCCCGTGGGGCTGGGCGCGAATCTGGTGCGAACCATGCTATCTACTCCCCGCTATGCGTTTCAATCCCCCCGCGCACACGCGGCGCGCGATGTCGTAAAATCCATCCGAAATAAAGAAGTCCGTAAGAGTATAACACCCTCACGGAAAATAATCAATCGCCGGAAGGGTTCCGGCAGGTTATGAAACGTCCGGAAAGCTTGCAAACCACGGTTCCCGGCCCAGGGCGCGCAGGAAACCATGCAGGAAATCCTCCGCCGCCATCGCAAGCGTCCAAGTGTTGTCGTTTGGGTGAAAGCCCAGCCGCGGAACGCGCGCAAGTTCCTCGTCTATGTACAGCGGCACCTCCGAAGCCGACGGGAAGATCAGCCCCATCGGGCTGACCGCGCCGGGGGTGGTGTGGAGTTTTTCAAAAAGCGCCTCAGGTCCGCCGAAACTGAGCCGGGAGGACCCGATCTGCTTGGAAAAATCCGCCGTGCGGAACAGCGCGTTCGGGCGGGTGAGGCAAAGCGTATAGCCAGACTGGTTCCGGGGCGTCAGGAACAGGTTCTTGGGCACCGTGCAGTTCAGCTTTTCCTCCGCCCAGGCGCAGTCCTCGATGGTGTGCACCGGCGCGTGCTCCAGAAGGTCGCAGGCGATCCCCGCCCCATCCAGAAAGAGAAGTATCTCGTCCCGCGCGCTCATCGGTTCCCCCCCGCAAGCCGTAAATCCGCGCCGGTCAGCCGGAGCGCGGTACAGAAGTTCTTATCCAGAAGCCTGGACATCACCCGTTCGCCATAGCGCGCCATCAGGTCGCCGGGCGTAAGGTTCGTCGCGATCACCGTGTGCAGGCGCGCGGCGCCGCGCTCGTTAAACAGGGTGAACAGGTATTCGATGGTGATGTTGTTGAGCATCGGCTCGGTGCCCAGGTCGTCAATCAGCAATAGGTCGCAATCCACCATCCGCCGGAAGGCCGCGTCCTCCCCCGCGGAGCCGAAGTGGTAGGCGCGCATGGCCTCCAGCATCCGAAACGCGCTGACCGAGAGCACCGGCAGGCGCCGGGCACTGACCCGTTCCGCGATGGCTTCGAGCAGAAAGGTCTTGCCCAGGCCGCTCTCTCCCATCAGCAGGAGGTTGGGCTTCTCATTTTCCGGAAAGCGATCGGCATAGGCCTCGCACAGCGCGCGGGCGGCAATCGCCTGCTTTCTTTGGGCTTCGGCCGGAAAGATGCGCTCGTCGAACGCGTTAAAGCCGCGCCATTCGCGCTTGAGCCCCGCGTCCTCCATTAAAAGCTCCGCTTCCCGCCTGGAACGGCAGAAACAGGAGACCCGGTGGTATTCGTCCAGCCAGCCGGAATCGCGGCACCGGTCGCACTCGTACCGGGCATCCAGATACCCCTCCGGCAGGTTCAGCGCCTTCAGCCGGGTTCTGACCTCCTGCCGCGTGCCTTCGACGGCGGCGCGAAGGGCCTCCATGCCTGCGCGCGCTTCCTCCGGCCCGGACAGCGACAGCCGCGCGGAGACCTCGAACTTCTGGTAAAGCGACCGCCTGAGAACCCCGATCTTCGGATCGAGCGCCGCGGCCTGCGCCTCCCGCGCGGTCTGTGCCCGCAGGGCGTCGGCCCGCTTCTTCTGATATTCGGCTTCCAGCCGGGCATCCAACTCTCCCCGCGTCATGGCTTCTCCCCACCGTCCAGATCGGTCACCAGGCCGTCCAGGAATCGGCTGTCGTAATCCCGCTGGTTGTAGACAGTCCCGCGGGCAGGCTGGCGGGCCGGGGTGTTCATAGAAGCATCGCGTCCGGCCTTGCGGCCTTCCAACTCCTTGAGCGCGCCGTCCACGGAGAAAATGCCCCTGTCCGTCCAGATCTTCAGGTTCTTTTCGATGGCTTTAAGTGGCATCTGCATTTCCCGCGCCCGTTCGGCGGCCAAAAGAATGACCTCCATCGGCTGCGTTTCGAGCCACTGGGTCATCTGCCGCATGTCGGACTCCGAGGGCTTCCGGTCGCGCCCGGCGGCCTCCAGCATCCCGCGGGTTTTCTGCCGGAGCGCGTCCCGCTCGGCGTTGTAGCGGTCGGCGACCTCCTTCGTACGGATGTTCAACTCCGCGAAGCGGCGCACCTCTTCCTCCAGCGCGTCGAAGGTGCGGTGGCCCCGCTTGGCCGCACGGGCGGCGGCGCGGGCGATTACCTCCGGCTCGAAGCCGTCCTCGATCCAGCCGCGGTAGGTCTCCATCTGGGACTTGGGCAGCGTCCGCGTCTGGGCTCCCAATTCGCTGAGCGCGTCCCGCAGCCCGTCGGCCGTTTTCTGCTCCTCGTCGATCCCCTCGGCCACCCGGCCCGTATCGCCCCGGTGGCGGCGCAGGATGCCGTCCAGATACGCAAAGCTGGGACTGGCGCTGGAGGCGGTTTCCTTGAGCGCGCGCTCAATGTCCGCCATCGTCAGCGCCCACTCGCCGAGCCACTTGCGGCAAAGCGCCACCTCCGCCTCGGTGGGGGCACGGCGGAAGCCGAAATAGTCGATCACCTGGGAGGCCGTTTTCTGCTCGGGCAGCGACCTGGAAAGCTCCGCCTCCGCCTTTTCCGGCGTGCGGATGTCCCGGGCGGCCCAGTCGGCGGCCATCTTGCCCAACACTTTGAAAAGATACGGCGCGGAGCGGGGCTTCCCGCCGTTTTCGCCCTTCAGCTGCTCGGACACGCGCCGGGCCATCAGGAGCACCACGTCGGCGGGCAGGTTCAGATCCTCCACCCACTCCATCGCCTGGGTGAACTGGGCGGGGCGCACCGCATCCTGCGCGATCTCCACCAGCGCCCGGTTGAAGTCCCGGTAGCGGTAGGCCGGGTCCTGGTCGCAGCCCGCCTGCATCGCGCTGCGCACGTTCAAAAACTCAAAGGAGGGCGGCTTGTCCGACACGCCCTTGAGAAGCCCTCTGGATTCCCAGTACCTGAGCGCCTCCAGCGTCTTTTCCGGCCTCATGCGCAACGCGCGAGCAAGCCCCTCCACCGTGCAGTCGGCTTTTTGCCGGCACTGCATCAGCGCATAGAGGTACACCCGCACCTGATCGCCCGTGGCGTGCGGCAGATATTCCAAAATGAATAGATTTTCCACCGTCGTCACGTCGTACAGCGCGAAATCGTCCGAACATCTGAGCTCCACCATCCGGAGACCTCCGTTTCCATTGCGTGCGGGGCGGACTCCGTTGCCATCCCGCGCCCAGCGGTACGCACTATGATAGCACAAACCGCGTGGGCGTGCAATCGGGCTAAGGGGCGCAAAATGGTTACGGCGTCAACCGCATTTTCTTTGACAACGCGGCCTTCATCCGGTTATAATAGAAGCGTTGAAAAATGTCAAAAGGGAGCGATGGCAAATGCATGATCCGCGCGTCCGCACGCTGGCGAGAAACCTGATCAACCAATCGGTCAGGCTCCAGCCGGGCGAAAAGGTTTTGATCGAAAATACGGGACTGGAGCTTCCGCTGGTGACCGCGCTGGTGGAGGAAGCCCAGAAAGCGGGCGGCGTCCCGTTCGTCTGGATTAAGGACGCGGCAGTCAACCGCGCCCTCGTCCGGGAATTGACCGAAGCGCAGGCCAGGATCATGGCGGACAACGAGGCCGCGCTGATGAAACAGATGCAGGCCTACATCGGCCTTCGCTCCGGCGCCAACGCCTTTGAGATGAGCGATGTGCCCGCAGACAAGATCGCCATGTTCTCCAAGCTGGTGTGGCACCCGGTGCACCATGAAATCCGCGTCTGTAAAACCAAGTGGGTGGTCCTGCGCTACCCCTCGCCGTCCATGGCGCAGAACGCCGGCATGTCCACCGAAGCCTTTGAGGACTACTACTTTGACGTGTGCTGCCTGGATTACGGCAAGATGGACCGCGCGATGGACGCGCTGGTCGCAAGGATGCAGCGCACCGACAAGGTACACATCCTGGGTCCCGGCACGGATCTGTCCTTCTCCATCAAGGGCCTGCCGCCTATCAAGTGCGCGGGCGAAATGAACATCCCCGACGGCGAGGTCTACACCGCGCCGGTCAAAACAAGCGTCAACGGCACGATCTCCTACAACGCGCCCTCCCCCAACAACGGCTTCACCTTTGAGCATGTCAAGCTGACCTTCAAGGACGGCAAGATCATCGAAGCCACCGCCAACGACACCGCCCGCGTCAACAAAGTCTTCGATACCGACGAGGGCGCGCGCTACGTGGGCGAATTCGCGCTGGGCGTGAATCCCTTCATCACCTTCCCGATGAAGGACATCCTGTTTGATGAAAAGATCGCCGGTTCCTTCCATTTTACGCCGGGCAGCTGCTACGAGGAGTGTGACAACGGCAACGTCTCCGCCGTCCATTGGGACCTGGTGTGCATCCAGACGCCCGCCTATGGCGGCGGCGAGATCTGGTTTGACGGCGAGCTGATCCGCAAGGACGGTATGTTCGTGACCGAAGACCTCCTCTGCCTGAACCCGGAGGCGCTCAAGTGAACCTGCGCCCGGCCCGCCCGGAGGACGCCGCGCGCATTGCGGAGATCAGCCGCGTCGCACTGGGCTATGATTCCACTGCGGAGGACACCCGGCGGCGGCTGATCGCGGCGCTGGAAAACCCCGAACACCTTCTGGTGGTGGCGCAGGATGGCGAGGGCGAGGCGATCGGCTTCATCCACGCCTGCGACTACCCTACCCTGTACCACGACCCACTCAAGTACGTGATGGCGCTGGCGGTGGACCCTTCCCGGCAGGGGCAGGGCGTTGGCCGGGCGCTCCTGACCGCCTGTGAGAACTGGGCGAGGGCCACCGGCGCCTCGGGCATCCGGCTCTCCTCCGGCTCCGACCGGCTGGGTGCCCACGCGTTCTACCAACATCTGGGCTACCGGGTGCGCAAGGAGCAGAAGAGCCTCTGGAAGACATTTTAGCCCGCGCTGAGCTGCGCGGTTCAAAGCCTTGAATGCTTTCCGTGCGAAGGCGGCAAGTCCCACGGATCAACGCGCTTCTGCCGCCGCGCGCGGCGGTGGTGCATTGCGCGAATTTGCAAGATTTCGAAGCCTAAGTTGCATCGCCGTGGGCGGATTTTGATTTCTACACCCTCGAAATCCGAAATAAAGTTCGAACTTTGCAGGAAATCTTTCCATTTTTGTTCGGCTTGTGTCGTCCCAATCGCTAAATCGCCGTAAAAATGTCTCAAAGACGTTGCGTTTTGTGCACGAAACGTGTACAATCTCACCTATGGATCGGCCGGAGGAGCGGGATCGCTTTTTGGCCGACCACCCATTTGAAAGGGAGGATGACCCATGAGGAAGGTTCTGATCCTGATTCTGGCTCTGATCATGCTGCTTGGAATGTCGAGCACTGCGTTCGCGTTCGATCCGGTTCCGAAGGATCAGCTGAAGGTCGGCGTCGTCTATGTCGGCGATGTCATCGATCTGGGCTACACCTACGCGCACCATCAGGGCACGCTGGCGATGCAGAAGGCGCTGGGCCTGCGCGATGACCAGATCCTGATCCAGAAGAACATCTCGGAAGACTCGAACTGCGAAACCGCCATCCGCGAGCTGGTTGACCAGGGCTGCCAGGTGATCTTCACCACCAGCTTTGGCTTCATGGACTACACGGAAGAACTGGCAAACGAGTTCCCGAACGTCATCTTCTCCCACTGCTCGGGCTACAAGTCCAATGACACCAACTTCAACAACTACTTCGGCCGCATCTGGGAAGCCCGCTATCTGTCGGGCATCGCCGCGGGCTTGAAGGCCAAGGAAACCGGCAACAACCACCTGGGCTACGTGGCCGCTTTCACGACGATCCCGGAGGTCGTATACTCTCTGGACGCCTACTTCCTGGGCGCCAGGAGCGTCAACCCGGACGTCACCATGACCGTCAAGGAAACCGGCACCTGGTATGACCCGACCAAGGAACGTCAGGCTGCCGACGCGCTGATCGCGGCTGGCTGCGGCATCCTCGGCCAGCACTGCGACACCACCGGCCCCGTGGTCGCCTGCGAAGAGAAGGGTCTGTTCGCGGTTGGCTACAACGCCGACGTGACCGCCGTGGCCCCCAAGGCCTACCTGACCGCCCCCGTCTGGAACTGGGGCGTCTACATGACCGCCGCCGTGCAGCAGGTCATCGACGGCACCTGGAAGCCCGAGAACTCCCTGATGGGCCTCAAGGAAGGCCTGTGCGACCTGGCCCCGCTGACCGCCAACTGCGCGGCCGGCACCCAGGAAGCCATCGACGCCGCCAGGGCGAAGATCCTGGACGGCTCGCTGAACGTGTTCGCCGGCCCGATCAAGGACAACACCGGCGCCGAGAAGGTTGCCGAGGGCCAGACGCTGGCCAACGGCGACATCCTGGGCATCACCTGGTTCGTGGACGGCATCACCGTCGGCTAATCCCTGATTCAAACCCGAAGGGCCTCGCGGCGCGCCGCGAGGCCCTTTTTTTTGTCAATGCGCAAGCCGGGTCAGTCAATTCGTCTCGCTCTCGATCACCGAACGGGTAGTGCAATAGCGGTTACCGCTGAGGCGGCCCAGCGCGTCCAGTATGCCGGGGTCGACCGCCCGGCCGCTCACGAGGAGGCCGTCCTGTACATGGGCGAGCAGTATCCTGCCCAGCACCAGGTTCCCGGCGCAGGGGCCGGAGCCGGATACGACGATCCGCTCCAGCGCGCATTCGAAGGCGATCTTCGCCTCCCCGATCCGG
>CALGYL010000162.1 GCA_937934775.1 uncultured Clostridia bacterium | reverse complement strand
CCACCGAGATCTACACTCTTTCCCTACACGACGCTCTTCCGATCTCCTGCTGGCGTGCGCGCTCGCTATTTTGACCTGTAGTTGATGTGCATGCCAGCCGTCGCGCCGTGCATCGCATAGCGGTTGTTGATTTTTCTATTCATGCGGATCCGGTTCAACTGTTCCCGGATCTCCGAACTGACCACACGCGCGCGGCTGTCCATCCTGGCGTTCAGGCTGGCACAGTTCTTCAGGAGCTTTTTCATGTTCGCGCTGTCATAGGCGAGAGCGGCGCACCACTCCGGGCAGGCGGCATTTTCCGGGCCCGAGGCAAACAGCGCCCGTACAGTGGCCGCGCTGGCACTGCCCAACTGCGAAACCTGCGCATCAATCGAGCTGGAAAGCTCGTCGATCTTGTTTGTTAACTCGTTGGTCGCGTCGACATTCTGCACGAAGCCGTCGATGTCCCCTCCGTCCAGGCACTGGAGCGCACAGGCCGACAACGCGTTGAACTGTTTCACCAGATTCAGCCGCTGACGGGACATCGTTTCAATTTTCTGAAGGATGTCACTTTGCATTCGCTTCACCTTGCCGCTCTCTCCAGGCGGGTCTTCAGATCCGCCTTTCTCCAGGTTTCCTCAAACTCGCGCGTCATCTTCAGGACACGGCGAACAATTTCCGCATCCTTTTTCATGTTGGCCGTGGTCAGTTCGTCGTGCGCGTACTGATACAGCGCGTAGAGGTTCGTCGAAATCTCATAGCGCATGTCTAGGCAGTCCGAAAGGAACTGGTAGATGTTCTGAACGCGAATAATGGCGTTGTGGGCGCCGGCAATGTCTTTGGCTTCAATGCACTGTATGGCTTTGGTCAGCTTGAGCGACGCGTGCTCGAAGAGCATCACGATCTGCTCGCCCGGCGTTGAAGCGCTGACTGTCTGGGTCATATACCGTGCATACTGGTTTGCAAGGGTCATCTACCATTCACTCCTGTCCGTTGATTAGGTGCTGGTTCCGAGCATGCTGGTTATCCAGCTGTTCTGTGACTGAAGCTTGGACAGCGCGGATTCCATCGCGGTGAACCGATCCCAGTAGCGGTCTTCTTCGTCCGAAAGCTTATCTTTCATATCGTCTATCTTATCCTCCATGCTACTGATCTTCTTTGCGTACTCTGAGTTGGCAGTGTAGGAGCTGGTGGGGCTGCCCACCAGGGTGATCAGCGCACCCTTTTTGCCGACGGTCGACAGGTTTTTGGCCATGATGTCCGAAATGCGCCACAACACGCCCGATTCGTTGAAACGCTGCTGTTTTTGCTCGGTCGTCGAGTAGGCGGAATAGCTGACGCTGCTCTTTTGCGTGAAGGCGCTGAGCACCTTGGACGCGTCGCTCTCCAGCGCCGTCTTGAGTTTTTCGGTATCGATGTGGATTTGGCCCTTTTCCGAATAGGTGCTGGTGGCGATGCCCATGTCGGAGAGCATCTCGGAGTCGCTGCTGCCGGTGAGCGCCTTGACGATGGAACTCATGCTGGACTTCAATTCTGAAGCGATGGAGGACAGCGCCGAATCGCCCCGCAGAAGGCCGGTCTTGGCCTTTGTTTCCCACTGCTCGATCTCGGTGTCGGTGAGTTTTTCCTTCTCGTCGTCGGTCAGCGGCTGATAGTCACTGTCGACCTCCTCGGACAGTTTGTCGGTCAGCGTCTTGAGCAGCTCGTTGTAGTCGGTCACAAAATCAGTGATCTTGGTGGCAATGGTGTCGGTATCGTAGGAGAGTTTGATGTTGATGCCTTCCTCGGTATCGCCGGAGGCTTTGCCGAGAAGAGAAATCTGTGTTCCATCGATGTCAAATGTATTGGAGGAACGGGTGAGCGTGAGCATGTCCGCCTCATCGGTGGAACCGTTGGCACTCAGCTTCACCACGGCGTCGGTGCCCGCGGTGGCGGTCGCGCCGCCGAAGAGTGTGCTCATCAGACTGCCGGTGGTATCGGAAACCTGCACGGACGACTGTGCGCCGGTGGCGGTAGCGGAAAGCGAAAAGGTATCGGTCAGCGAGGAGTAGGTCATCTTGACGCCGGCGTCGCTGGCGTTGACCGATTTCATGATGTCGCTCAGGGTACTGGTGGAGGAGAAGGAGAACGCCGTACCGTTGATGCTAAATGACAGGGTATCGTCCGAAGCCAGCACATCCTGCTTGAGCCCCGCCGAGTCCAGCGCGGACGTAAGGCTCAGGCGGTTGGAGGTATAGCTGCCGAAGTCCAACACGCTGGAGGGGTCCGTCGTCGTATCCGAAGGTACGCTGATCTGCAGCGTGGAGTTGGAAGTGGACAGCTCAATGCTGTCGTCGCTGCCGGACACCGTAATTTTCCCGGTTCCGAAGACGGTCTTGAGCTGCGTGGTCAACTCGTCGCGGACATCCTGCACGGAGGAGTAGGTTTTATCGGAAAAGGTGATTGATTTTTTAACGCCGTCGAGCGTGACCACCATGCTCTTGCCGGCCAGTTCCGAGAGATTGTCGGTATCGACGGAGATCGTCGGGTTGGAGCTGACGCTGGAGGCGCTGGTCATTTTCGCGCTGGACGCCAGGCTGACGATGTCGGCGACATAGATAGAACCGGCGTTGGAGTCCGCGCCGGTTGAAACAGAAACATAGGGAGAGCTGTAGCTTGCGCCCAGCTTGGCCAAAGACGAACCCAGGATGGTGCTTGCGCTGGAGCTGCTGGTGGAAGACGTGCCAAAGTACTTGGTCTGGAAGGTGTTCAGTTTTGTGAGTACGCTTTTATAAGCCTCTTGCTTCCATTCCAAGAGGGTCTTCTGCTTTTCCGCGTTCGCGAGCTTGGTCTTGCTGGCGGTCAAAAGACCCTCAACAATGCTCTCGGTGTCCAGACCGGAGGACAGGCCGGAGAGTCTGAGCGTGGATGCATTGACTGAACTTGACATCTTTGTTCCCTCCCACGAGTCTCGCGCTGCGTTCCTTACTCGTACACCTGATATATCGAACACAATGCAGAAAATTATAACTTCCTGCGTAAATTTTACATATTTGCCGCATTTACACCTGTCAAACCCACGTCGGGCCGCCGCCGCGCCGGTTTGAAAGAAACCCGCCTGAACGCCTGACGAAGAAAACCTTCGACGGTTGGAAAAACCGCTCAATAAACCGCGCCCGGAGCCGATACTATACACAGAAAACCACAACGTTCGAATAGAAAGGACCAAAACAGCATGCTTTGGAAGGACAAGTACCAACTGGGCGTCCCGCTAATCGATACCCAGCATAAGGAGCTGTTCCTGCGCGTCGACGCGTTTATGCAAACGGTGCGCGCCACCCTGCCCTGGGAGTTGAAGGTACAAAAAGTCAGCGAAACCCTGGGATTCATGAACGGGTATGTCGTGGATCACTTTCGGGACGAGGAAGCCTACCAGCAGCGCATCGGTTATCCGGGCTTTGAGTCGCACCGGCAAAAGCACCAGGATATGATTCAGTACGTGGTCGACGTCACCCAGGAATATGAAAAATCAGGGTGCGATGAGCAGCTGATGCAGCAGTTCGCAGGGAAGCTTCTGGCATGGCTGATCAATCACGTCGCCTCGGAGGACCAGCGTATTGCGGCCTACGCAATCCAGAAGGGGGTGGCGGACGATGGTCGCTAATCTGTACGAGCCTTTCCTTTCGGCCACACGGAGCGTCTTCCAGTTGATGCTGGACCTCTCGGACGTGGCGGATCGCCCCGCGGAAGCTTTCGTGTGTGACGACGCGCTGTGCATCGCCATCGGCATCACCGGGGACCTTACAGGAGAAGTAATCTACCGTTTCCCACGCGTAACATCGCTGCGCATGGTGGCCATCATGAGCGGTATGGAAATGGACAGCGTGGACGACTTCGTCACCTCCGCGGTGGCGGAAATCGCCAACATCATCAGCGGCAACGTGCTCACGATGCTGGCGGGGGAAGATCTTGTCTGCGACATCCTGCCCCCCGAGCTTCGCGAGCCTGACGAGGGCAAGGATTATTCCATGCGCGCCGCCGTCTGCCTCACCACCTCGGTGGGCGACGTGTGTTTGGACATCCGCCTGAACCCGGCAAAGTAGCGAAATCTTCCAAACCGGCCCAATAAATATGCCCGCCGCGTTTCTGCGCGGCGGGCATATTTATTGGATTCAATCCTTGCCTTGGCCTGCGGCCAGGGTCAGGGCCGTGTGTGCTCAGACCTTCAGGTCCCGCCGGTCAAAGCACAGAAAGGCCGCCCAGGTCAGCGCCGCCGTCAGCCCCAAGCACAGCGCGACGTACCAGAGGCTCAGCCCTTCCCCGCGCCCAACGATGCGGCGGGCGTCGAAGTACTCGAAGGGCGTCAGCGCCTTGAGCGCGCCCAGCTTCCCGCTGACGTCAATGGCGATGGACAATAGGTATGTCGCCAGCATTACCCCGGTCGCGATGCCCGCCGCGGCCTTGGGACGCGGAAGAATCGCCGCCGCCGCGACGCCCACCGCCAGGAATACCAGCTGCACCAGGAACAGCGCCGCCATCAAAAGCGCGATGGTGCCGCCCATATCCTCCCCGCCGCCCCCGACGAACGCCTGGGACGCGGCCCAGACCACCAGATTGAGAAGCGCGACCGCCGTCAGCGCGGCCAGGGATTTGGCGGCGAGCACCTGCGCGCGGGCGGTGGGCTTGGCGTAGAGGAATTCTGCCGTTTTATCCCGCTCTTCCTTGGAGACGATCACCGCGCCCAGCATTGACGCGTGCACCGCCGCCATCAGAACCAGGTACGGATAGATCATGCCATAAAAGCCGCTGGGCTTGGCAAAGTCCAGAGAACCCACGCCGAACATGTCCTGAAGCGCCTGCGGCAGCTGGTACATGATGTTGAGGGACGCCGGGTCCTGGCTGAGCGCGGCGTACTTCTGCATCGATGCCGCCACGAACAGCAATACGCCAAGCGACCAGAAGATCATGGACTTCAGGCTGGACCGCATTTCTCTTTGATAAACGTTCATATGCTTCCCTCCATTACGCGGCGTGGACATCCCGCCGGGTGAAGATCACAAGCCCGGCGACCGCGCTGCCAAGCGCCACCAGCGCGGCCGCCAGCGCGAAGGATGGCTTGTAGGACGAAGTCAGCAGAATGTGATGGGTCTCAAAATACTTGAACGGCGACAGGTAGTACAGCGCATCACTGTCCAGCATCGCCGCCACGGTCCCCAACACGAAGAAGGCGAACGCGCAGCTGAGCGCCACCGGCAGTACCGAGCGGATCTTGGGCACCACCGAGGCAAGCAGAAAGCCCAGCGCCAGAAAGATCGACTGCACAAAGAAGAAGGACAGCGCCATCAGGAGGAAGGGTTTACGGGCGAACGGCGCGCCGGAAACCGCCGCCGCCGAGGCTGCGGACGCCGCGATGAACACCGCGCTCGTCACCGCAACGCACGTGAACACCGCCATCAGCTTGAAAATGGCCACGCGCCCCCGGGCGACGGGCTTTGTCAAAAGGAAGTCCGCCGTCCGCCCCGTCGTCTCCTTGGAGACGACGGAAATCCCCAGCGTCATCGCCTGCACCGAACCGACCAGCGTTAAAAACGTGACGATGAACGAATAGAAGCCGTTGACCGATCCAATCTGGTCGATGAACAGGCCAAAGGCCATCTGGATGATCAGCGGGTAGTTCCGGAGCGCGTCGGTCAGCGCCGTCGCGTTTTGAGCGAAAGCCGGAAACATGGAAAACAGAAACAGCGTACCGGCGCACAGTGAAAGCACCCACACCAGCGTGCTCTTCCGGTAGGCTTTGAGCTCGTGAAGGTAGATGTTCATCCCCCGGCCTCCTTCACTGGTAGTAGTGCAGGAAAATTTCTTCCAGATCCGGCTCCTGAATGCTCACGTTGACCAGTTCAAGCCCCGCGAGCGTCGTCAACAGCCGGTTCACGTTGCCCCGGTAGATGAAGCCGGCGGCGTTGTCCTTGACGGTCAGGCTTGCCACGCCGTCAAACCGGAACAGTGCCTCGTCCACCGGCGCCGCCGCCTCCAGCGTCACTTTTTTGTAGCTGTTCTCGCGGAGCGCGCCCACCGCGTCCAGCTGGATGATCCTGCCCTCCTTGATGATGGCGACGCGGGTGCACAGCTTCTGTACCTCGCTGAGCACGTGGGAAGAAAACAGCACCGTCGCGCCCGCCCGGTTCTCCTCGCGCAAGAGTTCAAAAAAGTGTTGTTGCATTAATGGATCCAGCCCCGCGCTGGGCTCGTCCAGGATGATCAGCCGTGGCTGATGCAATAGCGCCTGCACAATGCCCACCTTTTTGCGGTTGCCAAAGGACAGATCGTCAATCTTCTTTTTCAGGTCCAGGTCCAGCGCGGCGGAGAGCTTCCGGATCCTGTCCGAGCAGTCTTTTTTATAGAAGCTGGCGGAGTACTCGAGAAGCTCCTTCACCCGCATGCCGTCGTAGTAGAACACCTCGCTGGGCAGATAGCCCACATCCCTCGCGATCTCCGGGGCGCACCGCATGGCATCCTTGCCAAAGATCGTCGCACTGCCGGCCGTCGGGCGGATCAGCGCCAGCAGCGTTCGAATCGTCGTGGATTTGCCCGCGCCGTTGGGTCCGATGAAGCCGAAGAACTCCCCTTCCTCCACGGAGAAACTCACGTCCTCGATGCCCCGGGCCGCGCCGTAGTACTTTTTCAGGTTCCTGACCTCCACGATGCCCATGAAACCGCACTCCTTCTACCCGTTTTCCCCCGGACGATAAAAACACTGTTTCAGAAACGCCGCGTACGCGTCGGCCGCCTGCAGCATGGGTCTGGATTCCTGGTCCAGAGAGTCCATGTGCCGGATCGCGTCGGTGTAGGAGTTGGCAAAGCCCTCATACGCCCAGACGATGGTCTTCATCACAAGCCCCTTGTCCAAACCTTCTCTGAAAACCGACGTATCCACGTCCTCAAATATGCGTTGAAAGTTCATCGCCATCAGGCCGCTTGTGCGCTCCTCCAGCTCGTTTCGGACATCCGGCGATTCCTCCACATACGCCGCCTTGAGGAAGTTCATGATGTCCGGGTACGCCTGGATCAGCGCCAGCTTGACCCGCTGCGCCTGGGCAATCCGCCTAAAAAAATCCCGCTCGGAGAAATCCACGCCCTGAAAGACCCGCTCCGTCACATCGCGCAGCCCCCGGTCGTACAGGTACAGAAACAGCCCCTTCTTACTTTTGAAGTAGTGAAACAAAAGCCCCTTGGCGATGCCGGCATCCTCCACGATGCGGTTGGTGGAGGCGCGGTCGTAGCCCCGGACCGCGAATTCCTTCATCGCCGCGTTCAGGATGCGCTGCTGCTTCTCCACGTCCAGCGCCTCAAACTTCGAGTGCAACTCCCTCACCTTCCGTTCTTTGTCGCCATTATAACACCGTTGACCAGGGTGGTCAATACATCGCGAGATTGTTCCCAGCCCTTGGGCGAGGGCTTTCACAAACCCCGTTTTGACGCCCGGCGATGCGGATTTGCCTTGGGCTCCGTCGGATTTCTGCAATTCGGCGGTTTCCAATTCCCAATTGTTTATGGTATAATAGATTTCTCTGGCCGGCTGAGCGCCGCCAGGCAAAGGAGGAAGACCCATGCAGGGCACAGCCCGCCTCAAGCGGACGTTCATCGGCGACCGCGCTTTTTACCGGACCGTGCTGGCCATCATCATCCCGGTCATCATCCAAAACAGCCTGACCAACTTTGTAAACCTCTTGGACAACATCATGGTGGGATTTGTGGGCACGGCGCAGATGTCGGGCGTCGCGGTTGCAAATCAGCTGCTCTTTGTATTCAACCTGTGCATATTCGGCGGTTTGTCGGGCCCCAGCATTTTCGGCGCGCAGTACTACGGCGCGGGTGACATGGAAGGCCTCCGCAACACCTTCCGCATCAAGCTGTGGATCGCGGCTGCGCTTCTCGCGGGCGCGCTGGTGATCTTCACCGGCTGGGGCGATCCGCTGATCATGAGCTACCTCACCGGACAGGGAGAAGCCGCCGACGCGGCCGCGGTCCTCGCAAGCAGCAAGGAATACCTGGGCGTAATGCTGCTGGGGCTCCTTCCCTTCGCGCTGGGCCAGTGCTACTCGGGCACGCTGCGGGAGACGGGAGAAACGTTGCTGCCGATGAAGGCGGGTATCGCCGCGGTGCTGACAAACCTTTGCGGCAACTGGATTCTGATCTACGGCAACCTAGGCTTTCCGGTTCTGGGCGTCAAGGGCGCGGCCATCGCGACGGTGCTCTCCCGCTTTGTGGAACTGGGCGTCATGCTCTATGGCCTCAGCCGGAATCAAAGGTTTTCGTTCCTGCACGGCATGTACCGCACGCTGCGCGTCCCCGCGTCGCTACTCGCCTCCGTGATGCGCAAAGGCCTGCCGCTCCTAGTCAACGAGGCGCTGTGGTCTATGGGCATGGCGACCCTGATGCAGATCTACTCGGTCCGGGGGCTTCTGGTCCTGGCGGGGCTGAACATCGCAAGCACCATTACAAACCTCTTCAACGTGGTGTTCATCTCCATGGGCAACGCGGTGGCCGTGATCATCGGCCAGGCGCTGGGCGCGAACGATCTGGACCGCGCCCGAAGGGACGTCTGGAAGATTATCTTCTTCAGTTCCAGCGTCTGCGTGGTGATTGGCGGCCTGCTTGCCGCCCTTTCGCCGGTGATTCCGCACCTGTATCCCGTCGAGGACGCCGTGTACCCGCTGGCCGCCCGGTTCATCCTGGCCAGCGCCTGTGTGATGCCGATCAACGCCATCACCCACTGCTGTTACTTCACGTTGCGCTCGGGCGGCTCCACCGTTGTGACCTTCTTTTTCGACTGCGTTTTCACCTGGGTCGTCAACATCCCCTTCGCGTTCTTCCTGGTGCATGCGACAGGGCTGGACATCATGCTGCTCTACCCCCTGTGCCAGGTCGTCGAACTCCTGAAAAGCGCCATCGGGGTATACCTGGTGAAAAAGGGCGTGTGGATCCGCAACATCGTCTCCGCACCGCAGGGCGAACCCGCAGCTGAAGAAGCGTAACCGCCCGGCCATAAAAAACAGTCGCCTTCGCGTCGATTCGCGAAGGCGACTTGCTTTTATCAGTTTTCCTTTTCCTGTTTCAACGGCCAGATGATCTTGCGCGGGCACGCGTTTGCGCATGCCATGCACCCGACGCACTTCTCATAGTCGATGACCGGCAGATCCCCCGCGAGGCGGATCGCGCCGTATTCGCACGCTTTTTCACACAGGCCGCAGCCAATGCAGCCCACCCGGCAGTTGTCGGTCACCAACCGCCCCTTGAGCACGTTGACGCAGTCGATGCGCACCGCGCTGTCCGCGGGATCAAGCCGGATGATGTGCCGGGGGCATTCGGCCACGCATTTTCCACAGGTGATGCACTTTTCATGATCGATGACGGACAGCCCGTCCACAATCCGAATCGCGCCAACCGGGCAGACCCGGGCGCAGTTGCCATACCCCAGGCAGCTGAAGGGGCATCTCTTCGCGCCTTCATCAATGGCCGCCACCGCCCGGCAGTCCCTAAGACCCTGATAGTTGAACGCCAGCGGCGTGTTCAGGCGGGTGCCCCGGCAGTGCACGTGGGCGGTCAGCGGCTTGACGCTCTCCGCATCCACGCCCAGAATCGCCGCGATGCCCCGATTCTTCTCCCCTGTATTGACCGTGCAGGCATTGACCGGCGCACCCTCCAGCACAATGGCGGAGGCCAGCCCGTCGCAGCCCGGATAGCCGCAGCCACCGCAGTTGGCGCCGGGCAGCAGTTCCCGCACCTGATCGATGCGCACGTCCCGCTCCACGGTGAAAAATCGACCGGCCACCGCCAGCGCAAGGCCCATGATGAGGCCGATCGCCGCGATGACGCCCGCGCTGATCCAGATGATCGACATGTTTCCTCCTTACCCGCCCAGCCCGGCGAACCCCAGGAACGCGATGGCCATTAACCCCGCCGCCACCAGCGTGATGGGGAAGCCGCGCATGCACTCCGGAATCTGCGCATTCTCTAGTTTTTCCCGGATGCCGGCCATCAGAATGATCGCGATGGTGAAGCCCACGCCGCCGAACACACCGCTGACGATGCTTTGCAGAAGGTCATAGGAATGTTCAATGTTCAGGATCGCCACGCCCAGCACCGCGCAGTTGGTAGTAATCAGCGGCAGATATACGCCAAGCGCCTTGTACAGCGCGGGGTTGGTCTTTTTGAGCACCATCTCCACAAACTGCACCAGCGCTGCAATCACCAGAATGAACGCGATGGTCTGCATGAAGCCGATCCCGAGCGGGTCCAGCACCCATTTTTGCACCATCCAGGTCAGCGCGGAGGCCATGCCCATCACAAAGGACACCGCCATGCCCATGCCCGCGGCCGATTTGATCTTCTGCGACACACCAAGAAACGGGCAGATGCCCAGAAACCTGACCAGCACGAAGTTATTGACCAGCGCCGCAGTGATCGCTATGAGGACAAGACGCACAATGTAGTCCATCGCCTCGCACCTCCTTCTTCTTTTTCGCGGAGAAGTAGTTGATGCCGCCCAGAATCAGACCCAGCGCGATGAAGCCGCCGGGGGCCATCAGCACCATCATGACCGGCTCGTAGCCGCTTCCAAACACCGGATAGCCAAACACCGTGCCCGCGCCGATCGCCTCCCGAATGGCTGCGAACACTGTGATCGCGCCGGTAAAACCAAGCCCCATGCCAATGCCGTCCATGGCGCTCAGCCACGGGCCGTGAGAACTCGCAAAGGCCTCCGCCCGTGCCAGAATGATGCAGTTGACCACGATCAGCGGGATGTACAGCCCCAGCGCCTGATCCAGCGCCGGGACAAAGGCCTTGAGCAGCAGTTGCACGATCGTCGTAAACGAGGCGATGATCACCACATAGGCAGGGATGCGCACCTCGCCGGGGATGAAGTTCCGAAGCAGAGACACAACCACATTGGAGCAGGTGAGCACCACCGTCGCCGCCAGCCCCATGCCCAGACCGTTGACCGCCGCCGTCGAAACCGCCAGCGTCGGACACATGCCAAGCAGCAGACGAAACGTGGGGTTTTCCCTCCACAGGCCGTTTAGAATCACCTTCCAGGTTTTCAACCCGCCGCACCTCCTCTTGAAAGCGCGAACGCCCTCGCCTCGTTGACCGCGTTGGTTACCGCGCGGGATGTGACCGTCGCGCCGGTCAGCGCGTCGATCTGATTGCCCGCCGCGCCGTGCTTGACCACTTCGATCGCGCTGTCCTTGCCTACGAACTGACCCGTGAATTCCTTCTTTTCGGCGTTCTTGCCCAGGCCCACGGTTTCCTGATTCTCGCCCACGCTGACGCCGGTGATCCTGCCGTCCGCGGCGACGCCCACCGTCACCAAAAACTGCCCGCCGTAGCCGGTCGCCGTCACCTCAATGACGCGTCCGCCCTGATCCGTCACATACGCCCCAGTCACGTTGCCGGTGAGTACCGCGCCCTCGTCGGGCAGGGCCAACCCCTCGATCACCAGGCTCCTCGCCCCCTGAGACGCGATCGCCCGCTGCCTGGCGATGGGTTCCTTGGTGAAAAAGTAGGTCGCGCCCAGTGCGAGGCCCGCAAGCAGCGCAATGATAAAAAGACGCCCGCCCAACCGGATCGCCTCACGCACGCCGCTTCACCTCCCCAAACGTCCGCGAGCGGATGCCCCGCTCAATCAGCGGCACGAACAGATTCATGATCAGAATGGAGAAACTGACGCCCTCCGGATATCCGCCGAAAAGCCGGATCACCACCGTCAGAAGCCCGCAGCCCAGCGCGTAGATCCATTGGCCCGCCCGGGTGACGGGGGACGTGGTCGGGTCGGTCGCCATGAAGATCGCGCCCAGCAGAAGTCCGCCGGACAGCGCGTTCACCGCGCCATTTACGACCGGTGTGTAGGCGCCCTCCCCGGCGGCGCCGCCAAGCAGCGCGGTCCCGGCAAAGACCGCCAAAACATACACCAGCGGGATGCGCGCGGAAATCACGCCAAAGACAAGCAGCCACAAAAAGCCGATTAGGAGCGCCAGCGCGCTCACTTCCCCGACGCAGCCGCCCCTGTCCCCAAACAATAGGCGGATCAGATCCGCCCCGGTACCGCCAGGCAGCGCGAACGCCGCGCCGCCCTGCTTGATAAGCGCCAGCGGCGTCGCGGAGGAGGCCGCGTCGGCGGCGCTCGCCGCCAGCGAATTGAACGGCGCGGCCCAGTTGGTCATCCGCGCCGGAAAGCTCACCATCAGAAATGCGCGGGCAGTCAGCGCGGGGTTGACAAAGTTGTTGCCCAACCCGCCAAACAGCACCTTGGTCAGGCCGATGGCGAACACCGCTCCCAGCGCGCACAGCCACCAGGGCGCGTTTGCGGGCAGGTTCATGCCCAATAGAAGCCCCGTGACCGCGGCGGACAGATCCCGCACGGTGCTTTCCCGCTTCATCAGCCGGTGGAGCGTCCACTCCGTCAGAACGGCGCATGCCGTGGTGATCAAAAGTACCATCAGCGCCTGGTAGCCAAAGCGGTAGACGCCCACCGCGCAGGCGGGCACCAGCGCGATCAGCATGTGCCGCATGATCACGCGGGTATCCTGCGGCGCTCTCAGGTGGGGCGACGGGGAGACATTCAATTTCATCCTCTGGTCCTCCTGCCCGAACGGGCCGGTCATTTGCCCGCGGCACCGCCGCGCACCAGCGCCTTGGCCAGGCGTATGTTCTGTACCAGGTGCCTCCTGGCAGGGCAGATGTAACCGCAGGCACCGCACTCAATGCAACTCTGTGCGCCGAACCTAGCCGCCTTGGCCGCGTCCCGGGCGATGATGGCATCCTCAATGGCATAGGGCTGGAGCTCCATGGGGCACACCCGATGGCAGCGCCCGCAGTGCATGCAGGCGGTAGGATCGGGGATGCGGGCTTCCTCGCCCGAAAGGGCCAGAATGCCCGACGTGCCCGCGATCACCGGCACATGATCGGAATACAGCGCGACGCCCATCATTGGCCCGCCGGAGAGGATCTTCTCCGCGCCGCCCTCCTGATAGCCTCCTAAGAACTCCACGCACTGCCGGAAGCTCGTCCCAATACGTACGAGGAGGTTTCCTGGCTCCCGCACCGCGCCGCCCGCCACCGTGACCACCCGGTCGATCAGCGGACGGCCCAGAACGACGGCCCGGTGCAGCGCCGCCAGCGTGCCCACGTTAAAAACCGCGCAGCCCGCGTCGGAAGGCAGCGCGCCCGGCGCGACCTTCCGCCCCGTCAGCGCGTAGATCATCTGCTTCTCTCCGCCCTGCGGATACCTGACACGTAGCGGGACAATCTCCACATTGGTCTCTCTTGCGGCCTCCCGCATCGCCCGGATGGCCTCGGGCTTGTTCTCCTCGATGCCGGCCAGGGCGCGGCGGGCGTTCAGCGCGCGCGTCGCAAGGACGATCCCCTCGATCACCTCGTCCGCGCGTTCCCGCATGAGGCAGTCGTCCGCGGACAAAAACGGCTCACACTCCGCGCCGTTGGCGATCACAACGCTTACCGCCTTTCCGGGTGGCGGGCTGAGCTTGACATGGGCCGGGAACGTCGCGCCGCCCATGCCCACGATGCCCTTCTCCCGGGCCAGCCGGGCGATTTCCGCTCCGCTGAGCGCGTCGGGATCGTTCGCCGGAACACAGGAAACGTCCCACTCGTCCCGCCTGTCGTTCTCAATGACCACGCTCATCACCAGCCGTCGTCCGGATGGGTGGGGCCGGAGTTCCACCGCGACCACCTTGCCTGAGACGCTGGCATGCACCGGTGCGGAAACAAAGGCGTCGCTGTCTCCGATCTTCTGCCCCATTTTGACAAAATCGCCCCGCTTGACCAGCGGGGTTAGCGCCGCACCGGCGGTGCGCACCATGGGAATGACCACGCGATCCGGCGCGGGCATGACGCGCAGGACGCATATTGATCTGTTTTCCTTGCTTGCCAGCTTGGCGGGGTGAATTCCACCTGGAAATCTGTTGGCGGTCAAATGCATCCTCCTTGTCTCAATTGGCAGGGGGACCTCACAGGATGGTGTCTGACGTCTTTCAGCCCACAGGCAGGACGCCTTATGAAACGGAACCGTTAATTTTATTATAACAGAACTTTCCCATATGTGCAAGCAGCCCAAATCCATTCGATCTATTCGTTAATTTTTTAGCGATTATGCACTTGGCGCCAATTTTGCCTCGCCTACCCCTGAAAAAATGCCCCGGGCGCGGCATCCCGCCGCGCCCGGGGCATCACATTCAAATGGGTTAACAACGCCTAAACGCTTATTCCACGTCCTGCAGCGCGTCGTAGCCTTCTTCGCCGGTGCGTACCTTGATGACGTTCTCCACATCGTAGACGAAGATCTTGCCATCGCCGATGTGCCCGGTGTAGAGAACCTTCTTGGCCGTCTCGATGACCGTGCGGACCGGCACTTTGGAAACCACGATCTCCACCTGTACCTTGGGCAGCAGGTTGGTTTCCGTCTCAACGCCGCGGTAGAACTCCGTCTTGCCCTTCTGGATGCCGAAGCCAAGCACCTGCGTCACGGTCATGCCGGTGATGCCGATCTGATTCATGGCGGTCTTCAGCGCCTCAAAGCGGCTCTGCTTGCAGATGATCTCGACCTTGGTGAACTTCGGTCCGGTGCGCTCGGCCGCGGGCTTGGACGAGATCTCCACCTTCGTGGTCTGTACGACCGGGATCGCCTGAGCGACCGGCGTGGCGTACTTCTTCTCGATCAGGCCCTTTCTGCCAAACCGCTCCAGATGCTTGATGGGCGCGTTGTCCTCGGAGTCGTAGTCCAGTTCGGAACGCACCAGCTGCTGATCGGGGTAGGCCAGAACGCCCATCTCGGGGATGTCCAGACCCTCCAGCTCATCCTCGGGCGGGACGCGCAGGCCCCACACCTTGTCCAGCACTTTAAAAAATACGTAGGAGACGCCGAAGCCGTAGATTAAAAGCACCGCAAGGCAGATCAGCTGCGCAAGGAGCTGAGAAGCGTCGCCGAAGAACAGGCCGCGTACGCCGCCCGCCACGCCGTTAATGCCATCGCCATACCGGCCATCTGCGAACAGGCCCAACGCGATGATTCCCCAGAAGCCGTTGACGCCATGGACGGAAATCGCGCCGACCGGGTCGTCCAGCTTCCACTTGTTCTCAACAAACGGCACCGCGACGCAGACCAGAAGGCCCGCGATCAGGCCGATGATGAACGAGGAGATGCCATTGACGAAGGCGCAAGGCGCGGTGATGGCGACCAAACCCGCAAGGGTTCCGTTGGCGGTCATCGACGGGTCGGGTTTCCCGAACTTGATCCACATGTAGAACATCGCAACCAAGCCGCCGATGGCGCCCGCGATCATGGTGTTGGTGGCGACGACGGACAGCCGGAAATCGGACGCGTTCAGCGTGGAACCGGCGTTGAAGGAGAACCAGCAGAAGAACAGAATGATGGTACCGATGATGGCCATCGGAATGTTGTGGCCGGGGAAGGCGCGGGCGGTGCCGTCCTTTTTGAACTTGCCGATCCGGGGTCCGAGCACGATCGCGCCCGCCAGTGCCAGCATGCCGCCCATCGAGTGCACGACGGCGGAACCCGCGAAGTCAACGACGCCGTGGCCGATGCCGAACTTGGAGCCCAGCGTGGCCAGCCAGCCGCCGCCCCACACCCAGTTGGCGAACAGCGGGTACAGGATCATCGAGATGAAGAAGGAGGTAATCACCACGGCAGAGTACTTCACGCGCTCGGCCATGGCGCCGGTGGGGATGGTCACGGTGGTGTCCATAAACACCATCTGGAAGAAGAACAGCGCGTAGATGCCCGCGTCATAGGTGCCGCCCAGCATGAATCCCTTGTAGCCAAGAATTCCACCCAGCCCGGGGATGGAGAGCATGCCGTTCAGCGCCGAACCACCCGAGCCAAGACCGGCCGCGCCGCCCGAGCCGCCCATCTGCAGCGCGAAGCCCACCAGGAAGTAGCCAACCGCGCCAACCAGGAACACCATGAAGTTCATGGTCATGGTGTGCGCAGCGTTCTTGCCGCGGCAGAAGCCCGTTTCCACCATCGCGAAGCCGCACTGGAAGAAGAACACCATGAAAGCGCAAATCATGACCCACGTGAAGTTCGCGCCATAGTACGCTTTGTTGGCGGTGGTCGCCACATCGTTCAGGGTCTCGGTTCCAATGGTGGCGATATAGGACGCGCCGGTCGGATCCGCGGCTTCCGCGCAGGCGGTGATCGCAAAGAGCGACATCGTTACGACGAGCATCAGCAGGATGATTCCAAACGTTCTCTTCCAGACCTTCATACTCCACACCCCATCCAAATTTTTAGAGGATCCCCCACCCCAGGTTTCCAATCGCCTACTTCTTTCCGAAATTGCTCCAGGAGAAACGCGAATCCGACTTGTAGACCTCCGCCTTCAGCTTCTGAACCGCCAGGAAATACCGCATGCCCAGGAAAGCGATGACCACGCCGAAAACCATGCCGGGAATCTTGGCTTGAAACACCAAAAACTCCACCCCGTTGATCGTGCTGTACACGCAGAAGGCGAGCCCGAGAAGAACGATCACGGCGGATGTCGCGAAAAGCGCCCCGATCACCACGAGCTTTATCCGGTCGATTGCCTGCCCACTAACCTGCCCTTTCATATCATCATCTCCTCCTGTTGTCATCACGGCTGCCCAGCCGGATCCACTTCCGGCAAAATGAAAAGGACGCCAAATGCAGATGGCGTCTTTGCCTTTTCATTTTATGTGGTTGGATCAGGCACACACGCCCGCCTGCCCCCGGCCAGATCCTGAGAAACGCGAGAAGGCGCCACGGGCCAAGCCCGCAACGCCTTCGTTTGGATGATTTCATGGTAGCCGCTCGCCGCCGGTCTGTCAATGATCAATTTGCTACAAGAATCGCAAATGCAATTCGCACAGTTGGTATAATTCATTGAGCATTGGGTTTTTGATGGTTACGCAGATGATCCGAATGTAAAATGAAGCCTCCCTTCGGCCGCTAATTCGTTTAAATCGCGCTCCGGCGCGCCTGTTCCGGGATCGTCCCGCTTTGGCTGAACGTGTTAAGATTTCGAGCAACCGCCACCCGCGCGCCCGGTTTCCGAGCCGCCGAAGGCCCCGATTGGCCAATCTCACAACCTGCCGACCAAAAAATGTGGAAAATCCTTCAAAATGTTCGCTGGAAGCCGGGCGGGGCAGGGCGTTTCGCCACGCAAACCCCGGGAAGACAGAACCAGCCGGAGTCGCGAAGCGCCCACGGCTTCCTCTGCATATTGCACAAGCGGCCGGAAGCTTCCGCTTTCGGCCACTCGGATATTGGAAGAATGAACAAATCGGCAGCAACGTCCGGCAACCGGGAAGCGCCGGGGGTACGCTAGGTTATCCGACGGCCATTATTCTCGGCCCAGGTCGGAACCCCGCTTGGGCATGTAGGGCAAGCCGATCATCATGATCACCGCGAAGATGATCAGATAGTACACGACGGCCATCTTGTGGGCCATGCAGGCCGCCACCACCATGAACACGCAGCTGACCACCGCCAGAAGCGGCATGACGTAGCGCTTAAAAGTGCTCAGCTCCGTCTCCCGCAGCATCATCATGATGAGGATCGGGATGTATCCGCCGTACAGCGTCACAATCGGCAGTTCGGAGGTGTCAAAGCTGAACGGGCCAAACCAGGACGCGGTGAGGTTGGCGCCATAGAAGTACATCAGCCAGAACGCGCAGAGCAGAAGCCCCGCAACGGAGGAATTGGCGGGCATATCAGTCGTACAGTCCACCTGTCCCAGTTTCTTGGGGCAAGGACCCAAACCGCGGGCGGCCAGCGCGTAGAGACTGCGGGTGCAGCCCAGCATCAGGCCGTTGAGCGTCCCCAGGCAGGAGATGATGATGAACACGAAGATCAGGGTTCCGGCCACCTGGCCGAAGATATTCTGAAAAGCCAGCTTCGCGCCCGCCTCGCCGCCTTCCATCAGCGCCGTGGTGGGCACGGCGCCCGCAAGGCCGATATAATAGAAGATGTACACCGCCACCACGATCAGGGACCCGATGATCAGCGCCCGGGGCAGGTTCTTCTTGGAGTCCTTGATCTCGGCGTTGATGGAGGTGGCCACGATCCAGCCCTCATAGGCAAAGACGGTAGCAACCACCGCGCTAAACAGCGGGTTGCCGGTCACATCCTGGGAAACCACCTTGGTGAAGTTTTCCACCGTGGTACCGGAGATCAGTCCGGAGATCGACCCCACAACCGCCATGGCAATCAGGGGGATCAATTTGATCACCGTGGTGGAAATCTGAAAGCGTCCGGCTACGATGGGTGCCAGCTCGTTCATGGCGTAGACCAGGATCAGGTACAATCCCGCCAGCGTCATGCACTCACCGCCGGTAATGTCCCAGCCAATGAGCACACAAGTGTAACGGGCGGACACCCAAGCCAGCACAGAAGTGATGGCCGGGGTATATACCGTGGCCAAAAACCAGCCTATATAGTAACCATACCGCTTCCCTGCCACTGCCTCCGCGTAGCCCAGCAGGCCGCCCACAGAATCGTAGCGTTCTGCCAAAATGGAAAACATATAAGCACAGATCACCATGACAAGACCGCCAATGATCCACGCGAGGATACCAATCGGCAGGTTTCCTCCCGTGGCATTGAGCACATATTCCGCTTTGAAGAAAACACCGCTGCCGACAACAATGCCGATGACCATGGCAATCGCCGTCATCAAGCCATACTTTTTTTCGAGTTTCTGCTCCATTTCATTCCTCAATCCTTTCTCATAATTAACTCTCTCAGAGTTTTATTATACTGGCCCGTTCCACCGGAAGCAAGGATATTCTTTTCCTTTCGACCGATTGATGCTCTGGCACAAACTGTCATCCCCGCCGACACGGTTTGTGTATCGGCGGGGATGACGGTTCTGATGGGGTGAGTAAGGAATACGGGATCTGCAATTTGACCCCAAGGCCGAATCGGAGGCGGG
>CALGYL010000161.1 GCA_937934775.1 uncultured Clostridia bacterium | reverse complement strand
GCATCGAAAACCCCTTGGCGCTTTGGAGTGATTAATGTTTTCCTTTAGTATGAAATCCTGCGCAGGCTGGTCGACACAATGCGTCCTTGGACGTCTCTGGTTTGCGCGCCGCCGGGGACGCGGTTCGTCTCCGGGCTTCTCTTGACGCGGTCGGAGTGCGGATGGTATCATGGCTGAGTTGGACTTTTCATGAAAAGGGCGGGATACGGTGGACAGACGGGACGCGCGGATGGACATCCTGAAGGGACTGCTGGTTTTGGGCATGGTGTACTGCCACGTGCTGCAATTCTTTGGCGCAGCGGACGCCTACCCGGCGGAAGATATGCTGATGAGCTTCTTCAATATGGTCACCTTCGCCGGATTCGTGTTCGTCTACGGGTATCTGGGCGAACTGGCTTATTTCGAAAGGGGCCTGAAGAAGAGCTGGTCGCGCCTCCTCCGGGGCAGCGGCAAAGCTTATCTGGCGTTTGTGATTTCCGGCGCGGCGTTCCGTGTGCTCCGGGAGCACAAACGGTTTTCGCAGGACACTATCCTGCCGATTCTGGGGCTGAAGGATATCCCCGGCTGGTCGGAATTTCTGATCGCCTTCGCGCTGATCCCGCTGGTGGCGCTGATCCTGTGGAAGCCGATTGACGCCCTCGTCTCCCGGAAAAAGCTGTTCTGGATCGTCTGCGCATTGTGGCCGCTGACGGGACTGATTCCCTACGACCGGGTGGGCAGCGTGTGGCTGGGGCTATTCATCGGCGGTAACCAGTTTGCGTTCTTTCCGGTGCTACAGTATTTCTATTTATACCTTCTGGGCATGTACTTCAGGCGGCACCGCGTGGGATTCGACTGGTGGATCCTTTTGGGCAGTCTGCTGATCTCCGGCGGCGCGCTGATCTACGCGTTTACCGCCGGTCTTCCCGGCCGCTTCCCGCCCACGCCGCTTTGGCTGGTGTTGCCGCTTTTGCCGGTCTACCTGTACTTTCTTTTGTCCACCGGCTGGGCCGCCATCCGCATCCCGTCGACGGGCCTTGCGCGGCTATTAACGCGACTGAGACGGACGCGCTGGGCGGAGGAATTGCCGGATGAACTGACGCTGCCCAGCCGAATCCTCACAAACCTTGGCCGCAACTCACTATACTACCTGCTGGCTTCAAATCTCGCGATCTTCGTACTGGCGGGCAACCGAGGCGCGCCGGTCGACAAGGCGGGCGGTGTTCTGCCCTGGAGCCTGCCGCTCGCCTCGCCCCTGGGGGCGCTGGTTTGGACGATCGTACTGCTCCTTGGCGTCGCATTCCTTTGCAACCTGCCGGTGAAGCGCAGGGGATAATACTAATTCCGAACATGAATCACTCGTTACGCCGGCTATTTTCGCGCAGAACCATGTCGCCTTCCGCTCAACGTAGCGCTGCTACGCCTCGCTTCGGCTCCTTGTTCTGCATCGAAAATCCCTCGGCGCTTTGGAGTGATTCATGTTTTACATTGGTATAACCCGTTTCCAATGGACAAGGGCAGCCTCAGGCTGTCAAAAAAGCTCCCTATCGGGGAGTTTTTTTGATATAGTAAGGATAG
>CALGYL010000160.1 GCA_937934775.1 uncultured Clostridia bacterium | reverse complement strand
TGCCTCATGGAAATAAAGGCAAAAGCCCCGAAATCCTTTGATTTCAGGGCTTTTCTTGTGGTAGCGGCGGTCGGATTCGAACCAACGACACTCCGGGTATGAACCGAATGCTCTAGCCAGCTGAGCTACGCCGCCACGTAAAAACCAACTCCGACCAAGATCGAAATTGGCATTTACTTTTGGTTGCGGGGGTAGGATTTGAACCTACGACCTCCGGGTTATGAGCCCGACGAGCTACCGGACTGCTCTACCCCGCGACGCATGCCGCTTATTGACGGCAAAAAGTATTATATCGCGATGGGAGCAGTTTGTCAAGCCGCAATCCAATTCTTTACGAAGTGCCGGAGCGGGAAGGGGCGCTGAGGCGGGCAGACCTGCCACAACGCCTTGACGGGAAGCTGCGATTAACGCTTCACGCGCCGACTTGGTCCCTGTATACTGCAAAATCCTACCAAAACACGCGCCGTCCTGCAAGCGCAAGGGCGGCGCGTGTGCGGGTTATCATGGATTCCGGGGATGTTTAACGGTCAGGCTGCGCGGGGTTTTAGGGCAACACCGCGCAACACGGGAATAACAGGGTGGTGTCGAAGGGATCCTACGAAATGGTACACAGATGAAGAATTTTCCGTCACTTTATGAACCGAATCAGGCCAGCAAGCCCCGCTTGTCAGCCAGATACAGGTTCGCCAGCGCGAAGAGCATATTCAGTTTGGCGATCTGTTTTCGCAGCCCTCGGTATCGAGTCTTTCGATATTGGAACAGCCTTTTGACAACGGCGAAAACGTGCTCGACCTTCGCACGAACCGATGATTTCTCATGCTCTCTGCGCTTGATTTGCCCTCCGGAACGTGCGGAGTGGTTCTGGCTCTGCGTGGGTCTGCGGTTGATTTTGTACTTGATCGGCTTCCCGTGCTTGTTCTGAACGACGGCATCCTCACGCTTGCCCGCGCCCAGATACCAACTGTCGCCGTAGACTTCCGTTTCCTCTCCAGTGAGCAGGTGGGCAACCACGGTGACATCGTGTACGTTGGCGCCCGTGACTTCTACATGGTGAACAAGACCGGTCTTTTTGTCCACACCGATGTGCGCCTTATAGCCAAAGTGTCATGCGTTGCCTTTCTTGGTCTGGCATGCATCTGGGTCGCGCTTCTTCTCCTAGTTCTTGGTAGAAGATGGCGCTGCGATGATCGTGGAATCAACAATGGTTCCCTTTTTGAGTATCAAGCCCTGTACGGAGAGCAAATCCACTACTTGTCCGAACAGCTTTTCCTGCAAACCGTGCTCGACCAATAGTGCGCGAAACCGTCCGATGGTGTCTCCATCCGGCACTTGGTTGCTCGAGTCCACCCCGCAAAACTCCGAAAACGCGCGGCTGTCGATGACCTCCGTCATCGTTGCCATGTCCGACAGGTCGTACAGGTTCTGCACCAGATGGATCCGCAGCATCACTTCAAGGTCATAGGGCTTGTTCCCGCGCTCTCCCTTATAGTAGTGCGGCTCGATGATCCCTATCCACTCGCTCCATGGTATGATGCGGTCGATCTGCCCCAAAAACTCTTTCTTCCGCGTGGTTGCTTGCCTAAGTTCGTCGCTCAGCGCCGACAGCGTAATCTGCTTATTCATGCTCCCATTATACCATATTCCACCGCTCTGGACACTCATCCAATTTTGTGCCGTATTGCCTTAGTAAAAAGCCCACTAGGTTGTCCCGGTCGCTGATGGTGACGAAGGGCTGGTCGATCAGGGCGAAGCAGGCGGCGGCGATGGCCGTGCCGAAGGGGAGGATGTCGGCGCGTTCCGGGATCAGGCCGGGAATCTTCAGCCGCTCTTCCTGGGTCATGCCGGTGAGGCGGGTGAGCCAGGCGAAGGCGGAGGCCGCGGTCAGCCGGAAGCCCTGTACCTTTGCGCCGTCGTAGCGGGCCAGGCGCAGTTCCATCGCGGCCAGTGCGGTGAATGTGCCGCCCACCGCCACCCAGCCGTCACGGGGCGGGAACCTCAGCGCCTCGCGGGCGGAGGGCTCCAGCGCGGCCCGGGCCTGGGCCAGAAGCTTTGACGGGGCCATCTCTCCGCCGGACAATTCTTTCAGCCGCACCGCGCCCATCTGGGCGGAGGCTGCCGCCAGCACCCGTCCGTCCTGCCCGGTCATGAATTCCGTCGAGCCGCCGCCGATGTCAATCACGCCCGCGCAGCCGCCGGGCGCCGCGCCCGCGTAGGCCAGCGCGGCCTCCTCCGGGCCGGAGAGGACGCGAAGCGTCACGCCCAGTACCGCCGCCCGGTCGATGAGCACTTGGCTGTTTTGATAACCATCCCGCATGGCGCTGGTGCCGAAGCCGGAGATCTCCCGCACGCCTTGGGTGCGGGCTTCCTCCGACAGGGTTTTGATGGCCTCCAGGGTGCGCGCCATCGATTGATCGCTCAGCGTCCCGTCCTTCAGCCCTTCCAGAAGCCGCGTGACGATCCGCCCGGTATGAATTGGAAAAAACTGACCGCCGGAGCATCCGGCGATCAGCAAACGAACGGAATTGGAACCCACGTCCAGCACGGCGACGCGGTCAGTTTCCATTGGCAACAAAACGCACCTCGTTTTTCTTCAGAAGGCCCAGTTGGTCCCGAGCGACGCGCTCCACATATTCGTTGGTCTTGGCAAAGGCGATTTTGCGCTCCAGCGCGGCGTTCTCATTGAGCGCCTGGGTCTTTTGCTGTTCCAGTGCCTGGACGCTCTGCGCCTGCGTCGCCAGATACTGGCCCTGGCTGATGTACACGCCGCTGAAGACGATGGCCAGCACGGCAATCATCAGAAGCCAGAAGCGGGGCTTGACCGTCTTCTTTTTGGACACGTAAATACACCCGGCCTTTCGCAATGCGGTTCTTATTATATTCTGCGAACACGGCCGGAATCCTCCCTCAGCGGAAAATTTTCCGAAAAATTTTCGACCCGGCGATGCGCCGAAGCCGCCGTCCAAGCCGGATCAGCGGGCGCAAAACCAATAGCCGCATCAGCGGCCGCACCGTCAGCGCATAGAGCACCGCGCCGCAAGCCGCGCCCATCAGCGCGTACAACCGGAAATCCAGATAGTTGACGCGGAGCCAGACGGCCGCCAGCAGCACTACGCACAGGAGCGAAAACGTGCAGTCCACCACCAGCGTCAGGACTTTGCCCGCCCACAGCAGCTTCCGGACCAGCGCGGCCATGTCAAACAGAAGCCCCACCGCGAGCCCAGCGTACATCATCCCCAAAAACGCCTGGGGTTGGCCTACCGTATAGAACAGCATTACTTGAACAGCCGCGACAGGCCGCCTTTGCCGCGTGCGCGCTCGTCGTATTCAAGCGCGTCAATCTGTCCTTCCACTAGCAGTTGTCCGTCCTCCAGGTTGAGCTTCGAGATGTGCAACGCGCTTCCAATCAGCGTCATGGCGCCTGCGGAGGTGTTCAGCACGATCATCGCGTCGTTGAAGCTGTCCACGTCGGTCACGCCGGTGATGCTGGCCCGGTTGCGGCCGTCAATGGTCAGGGAATGGGGCCGTTCGACCGGCGCGGGGTCGCTTTTCACGGTTTATCGCCTCCCGTGCAAGCGTATTCCTGCAACGCGCCGGAAATGCCCCGGATTTTCCGCGGACTTGCCCGCCATCTGGCCAATGGCCCGGCGCGCGGCGGGCCGCGTTGTGGTATAATGGAGAAAAGAGGTGAAACCATGGGCGTGCACGAGGGACACAGGGCGCGCATGAAGCAGCGCTTTGAAAGCGAAGGCCTGGACGGATTCCAGCCCCACGAGGCGCTGGAGCTTTTGCTGTTCCAATCGGTCGCCCGGCGGGATGTGAACCCGCTGGCGCACGAGCTGATCGACCGCTTCGGCTCCTTCAGCGGCGTGTTGGCGGCGGGCAGAGACGCGCTGGGCGGGTTTCCGGGCGTCGGCGAACGCACGGCCAGGCTTCTTTCGTTTCTTCCGGAGTTCTTCCGCCTCTACCGCGCGCAGCGTGCCTCCGACCGGCCCGTGCTTCGAAACCTCAGCACCGCGCAGGACTACTGCCGCCACCTGATCGGGAGCGGCGGGGGCGACCGGCTGTGGCTGATGCACATCTCCGGCAGCGGCAGTCTGCTCATGACCGAGAGCCTGCCCGCGCCCGGCGGATACCCCCTGCCCCGGCAGGTGGTGGAGCGGGCGCTTTCTAGCCGCGCGCAGGCGCTGGTCATGGCCTCCGGCCGCGAAAACGCGCTACTGGAACCCCACGACCGGGCCTTTGCCCAAACCCTGGCCGAGCTGATGCCCATGATCGGCGTGACGCTTCTGGACAATCTTCTGCTGGACGGCGACAAGACCGTCAGCTTCCGCCGGGAAGGCCTGCTGGCCGCGCCGCTCCGGGAGCCTTCCTCCCCGCTGTGCCTGATGGAATGCCGCTGGCTGTGGGAAGGGGAAGAGGCGGGGAACGCCGGGAACACCGGAGGGCTCCGCCCTCCGTACCACCCGCAAGGGGCATGATCCTCCTTGACCCTACATAAAAAGAGGGGGACGACAGGCCTGACTTCAGAGTTTTTAAAGTATGCTGCGCTTATTTCAATCTTTGGGGAGGTCACAGTGAAGTGGTATTTCATCTACCATTGCAGAGATTATCGCGGCTTCCTATGTTATTTCGAAGAACACTGTGACCTGATCTCTCTGTCTCGGGGCTATCACGGCAAGGTGGATGATCGGGTCCCATTCGCTTTGCAGCATCCGAAAGTCCAGGAGGCTCTTCTTCAGATCCGCAACAATTTTCTGGAACACGGAGCCTGCAGTCTACAGCTTCTCAAATATGACAAGGCAAAGCTGGACACCTTGCAGCTGTTTGATGCTCTGCTTGATCAGACGATAGAAGCCCTCAATGCCAACAGTGCAAGACATCTTTTTGGAGTTCACGCGCCAGAAACACAAATCGTAAGAGATCAGCCGTTTTTCTCCACATTTCCCGAGTATCTGGGCAAATGGTATACATGGCATACAGGAGTGACGACGGGTACAATTCATGAAATGAGCTTCTTCAAACCTTCAGATGCGATTAAGGCGATGATCGAATCCATGCAATCATTATTTGACGTGAATTGTCGAATAGACGGCTTCGCTTTCGAAGATCCCGTGTTCTATCAAGAAGGAAAACCTTTGCTCAGCATTTGCTCTCATGAGGACTGCGCCGTGCTCAGTGCAGACGGCGATATGCCAGAGGAATTGCAGAAATTTGGGCTTGCTTACGATGTTGGGTAGTGGCCTCGTACAAGGGAAACGCACAGGATCCGTGGAAAGAGCTTTGATGGGGGGCCTTCACTACGAAGTTTTACAATCTTTTTACTGCCGGACTGCTTGCATTTTGGTGGATTTTTGGATACACTAAGCATGCGGTTAGCACTCAGAACAAATGAGTGCTAACAAACAGAGAAGCAATTCAGGAGGCGTGCACATGAAGATCAATCCATTGGGTGACCGCATCGTATTGAAGAATCTCGAAGCGGAAGAAACCACCAAGGGCGGCATTCTGCTGACCAATTCGGCCAAGGAAAAGCCGCAGATGGCGGAAGTTCTGGCAGTCGGACCCGGCGGCAACGTGGACGGCAAGGAAATTACCATGTATGTGAAGGCTGGCCAGAAGGTGATCTACTCCAAGTACGCGGGCACCGAAGTCAAACTGGACGGGCAGGAGTACATCCTCGTCCGCCAGAGCGACGTTCTGGCCGTCGTCGAATAATCTACCAAGCAATAGAACCGGGAGGATAATGAATTATGGCGAAGCAGATCAAGTATGGCGAAGACGCCCGCCGCGCGCTGGAAAAAGGCATTAACGCGCTGGCCGATACCGTGAAAATCACCCTGGGCCCCAAGGGCCGCAACGTCGTGCTGGACAAGAAGTTCGGCGCGCCCCTCATCACCAACGACGGCGTGACCATCGCCAAGGACATTGAGCTGGAAGACCCATTTGAAAACATGGGCGCGCAGCTCGTCAAGGAAGTCGCCACCAAGACCAACGACGTGGCTGGCGACGGCACCACCACCGCGACGCTTTTGGCCCAGGCCATCGTCCGCGAAGGCTTGAAGAACGTCGCCGCCGGCGCCAATCCGATGGTCATCAAGCGCGGCATCGAGCAGGCCACCGAGGTCGCCGTGAAGGCGCTGGGCGACATTTCCAAGCCCGTGGAGAACAAGCAGGCCATCGCGCAGGTCGCCTCCATCTCCTCCAGCGATTCCGAGATCGGCGATTTGATCGCGGACGCCATGGACAAGGTTGGCAAGGACGGCGTCATCACCGTCGAAGAGTCCAAGACCATGAAGACCGAACTGACGCTGGTCGAGGGCATGCAGTTTGACCGCGGCTACGCTTCCGCTTACATGGTCACCGATTCCGAGCGGATGGAAGCCGTGCTGGACAACCCGCTGATCCTGATCACCGACAAGAAGATCTCGAACATTCAGGAGCTTTTGCCCCTGCTCGAGCAGGTTGTGCAGGGTGGCCGGAAGCTGCTGATCATCGCTGAGGAAGTCGAGGGCGAGGCGCTCGCCACGCTGGTCCTCAACAAGCTGCGCGGCACGTTCAACTGCGTCGCGGTCAAGGCGCCGGGCTTCGGCGACCGCCGCAAGGCCATGCTGCAGGACATCGCGATCCTGACCGGCGGCCAGGTCATCACCGAGGAACTGGGCCTTGAGCTCAAGACCGCCACCATCGACATGCTGGGCACCGCCCGCCAGGTCAAGGTGGAAAAGGAAAACACCATCATCGTCGAAGGTTCGGGCGATCCGTCCGAGATCAAGGCCCGCATCAACTCCATCCGCGTGCAGATCGCCGATACCACCAGCGACTACGACAAGGAGAAGCTGCAGGAGCGCCTGGCGAAGCTCGCTGGCGGCGTCGCGGTGATCAAGGTTGGCGCGGCCACCGAGATCGAGATGAAGGAGCGCAAGCTTCGCATCGAGGACGCGC